>JACKNY010000001.1:0-250000 GCA_024234615.1 Pseudomonadales bacterium | reverse complement strand
ATAGCAATATCCTCAGGCGCAACATTTTCCTCTGAACAAACCCAGACCATAGCGGCAATGAGCGCTGCTGCTGGCGGGCTAGCAAGACCGACAAAATAGCGCTTATCGACCGAACCAATCTGGGTGTTAAACCGGGCTAATCTCAGCGCCGCACAGGCCAAAAAGATAAAAGCGGCCATCCAGCCTACTTTCCCTAAGGTCGACAAGCTCCAGCTTAAGGATACGAGAGCAGGCGCTACACCAAAGGCAACTAAGTCAGAGAGACTATCAAACTGAGCACCGAATTCGCTTTCACAATGTATTAACCGCGCGATGCGGCCATCAAAACCATCAAAAATCATGGCAATAAAAATGGCACTGGCTGCCGCTTCGAAATAGCCGTGCATTGCGGCCACCACTGCATAAAACCCACAAAATAAGGCTGCTGTGGTAAATAGGTTTGGCAAAAGATAAATGGCGCGACGGCGCGCTTTTTCTTCAGTATCTGTCACGTATTCAAAATCCAAAAAATGATCTCGGAAGCTAATATTATGCGTTAATGCCAAACATATCCAGCCAATAAAAAACGCGACCTATGCCGCGTTTTTTATTGAGTCTTGAACAAGAGACTTAGTTCTTATCTTTATCAACAATTTTGTTCGCTGCAATCCAGGGCATCATTGCACGTAATTTAGCGCCAACCTGTTCAATCGGATGCGCTGCATTATTACGTCGATAAGCCGTCATGGAGGCGTAGTTGGAAGCCCCTTCCGCCACAAACTGCTTAGCATATTCACCATCCTGAATCCGCTTTAGCGCTTCACGCATTGCTTGACGAGACTCATCATTAATCACTTTTGGGCCGGTGACGTACTCACCATACTCCGCATTATTGGAGATGGAGTAGTTCATATTGGCAATACCGCCTTCATACATTAAGTCAACAATAAGCTTCAACTCATGCAGACATTCGAAGTATGCCATTTCCGGAGCATAGCCGGCATCAGTCAGCGTCTCAAAGCCCGCCTTGACCAATTCTACGCAACCGCCACAAAGCACCGCCTGCTCCCCGAAGAGATCGGTTTCAGTCTCATCTTTAAAAGTAGTTTCGATGATACCGCTGCGGCCCCCGCCTACTCCACAGGCATACGACAGAGCCAACTCTTTCGCTGCACCGGAGACATCTTGAAATATAGCGATCAAATCAGGAATGCCGCCGCCTTTAACAAATTCTGATCGCACCGTATGGCCCGGCGCTTTAGGTGCAACCATAATCACATCCAGATCAGCACGTGGCACCACTTGGTTATAATGAATGGCAAAACCATGCGCAAACGCTAACGTCGCACCCTTTTGTATATTCGGCTCAATTTCTGTTTTGTAAAGCTGCGATTGGAATTCATCCGGCGTCAGAATCATGACCACATCAGCATTCGCAACTGCTTCGGAAACTTCAGAAACCTTTAATCCGTGAGCCTGGGCTTTGGCAACGGAGGATGAACCGGCACGCAAGCCAACAGTAACATCAACACCAGAATCCTTTAAGTTGCAAGCATGAGCGTGCCCCTGTGAGCCATAACCGATAATAGCTACTTTTTTTGACTGAATAACGGAAAGATCCGCATCTTTATCGTAATAAACTTGCATACATACCTCTAATGTTTCTAAAGCAAAAAATTAATAAATGATGATTAAAGGCTCAGCTGACGGTCGCCACGCCCGATTCCAGAAACGCCACTACGCACCACCTCTAAAATGACAGAGGCATCAACCGCACCTATAAACGCATCCAGCTTGTCGCTAGTACCGGTAAGCTGAACGGTAAATATACCAGGAGTGACATCTATAATTTGCCCCCTGAATATGTCCGCAACCCGTTTAATTTCATCACGCATCGCACCGACAGCCTTTAATTTCACCAAGGCTAACTCACGCTCAATATGCGAGCCATCAGTCAAGTCCATTACCTTCACCACATCAATTAATCGATGCAGATGCTTAATAATGTGCTCTACGGCTTTATCGGAGCCTCTTGTGGTGAGTGTAACTCGCGATAACGTTTCGTCTTCGGTCGGCGCAACATTCAGGCTTTCAATATTATAATTACGCTGCGAAAACAACCCAACTATTCTGGAAAGTGCTCCCGGCTCATTCTCAACTAACACAGAGATTATATGTCGCATCAGGTACGCTCCGTCTTGCTAATCCACATATCACGCATAGAGCCACCTGGCGCGATGTGCATGGGGTAAACGTGTTCGGACGGGTCCACGTCAATATCCAAGAACACTAGCTTGTCCTTAATCGCAAAACATTCCTGCATTTTCGCTTCCAGCTCATCCCGCTTGGTGACTTTTATCCCAACATGCCCATATGCTTCTGCCAGTTTTACAAAATCCGGCAACGACTCTTCATACAGACTCTCTGAGTGACGCCCGCCATATACCATATCCTGCCATTGCTTAACCATACCCAAAGCCTGATTATTCAGGTTAATTATCTTGATCGGCAAATGGTATTGTTTGCAGGTAGATAACTCTTGAATACACATCTGAATACTACCCTCACCAGTCACGCATGCGACCGCCGCATCACGGTGCGCAAACTGTACGCCCATCGCCGACGGCAATCCAAACCCCATGGTTCCCAGACTACCTGAATTAATCCAGCGCCGTGGCTTATCAAATAAATAGTACTGGGCCGCAAACATCTGATGTTGACCCACATCGGATGTGACAAAAGCATCACCCCCAGTGACTTTATGCAGCGCCTTGATTACTTCCTGAGGCATGATCAACTCACCTGCCGTAGAAAAGCGCTGTTTGGTATACAGGCTATAGCGCTCGCGCCAATCATTAATCTGCTTCCACCAATCTTTGATTGCTTTTGTGTCTGGCTTTTGAGAAGACGCTTTAACCAGCTCAATCATCTGACCCAAAACATTGTCCACCGAACCCACAATTGGAATATCGGCACGAACCGTTTTTTCAATCGAAGCCGGATCAATATCAATATGAATAATTTTTGATGTCGGGCAAAACTTACTGGGAGTGTTGGTGACACGATCATCAAAGCGCGCGCCAACCGCTAAAATCACATCACTGTGATGCATTGCGGTATTGGCTTCAAACGTCCCATGCATGCCCAGCATACCAAGAAACTGTTTATCGCTTGCCGGGTAACCACCCAGGCCCATCAATGTATTGGTGACGGGATAACCGAGCAACCGAACCAACTCTGTCAACAGCTCCGCACCACCACCCTGGACAACACCGCCGCCGCTGTATATAACAGGCCGCTTAGCCTCCAGCAGCATATCAACTGCTTTTTTGATCTGCCCGGAATGGCCTTTGAATGAAGGATTATATGAGCGCATTTTAACTGAGCTGGGATAATGATACTCAAATCGTTCGGTAGGCGTTGTCATATCCTTAGGCACATCGATCACAACAGGGCCTGGGCGGCCAGTTGACGCAATATGAAAAGCCTTTTTCACAACCGTAGGAATCTCCGCAGGATTCTTAATCATAAAGCTGTGTTTGACCACTGGCCGGGAAATTCCAACCATGTCTGTTTCCTGAAAGGCATCATCACCAATTAGCGCAGTAGGCACCTGCCCAGAAATAACGACCATCGGGATAGAGTCCGCATAGGCAGTAGCAATGCCCGTAATAGCATTGGTTGCCCCAGGACCTGAAGTGACCAAAACCACTCCCACTCTGCCGGTCGAACGCGCATAGCCATCAGCCGCATGAGTTGCTGCTTGTTCATGGCGCACCAGAATATGCTTTACTTTCTGTTGCTTAAAAAGCGCATCATATATATGTAACGCTGCGCCGCCAGGATAGCCGAAAATGTATTCCACACCTTCGTCCTGTAGCGCCCGCATCAACATTTCACCACCGGACAGCAATTCCACTTAATCTTCCTCAAACATAGGTTAAACAGTTTAAAAGCAGCGCATCTGGATGACACGCCCTCTTAACAGGCGACAAGCACATCCTTAAGTTGTAATTTTAAAGATTTACTTTATCCTAATTGAAACATCACCCAAACAGCATTTCCCGCCAATTCTTGATGAGTATCGGCAACAGAACAACTCATAGGAGGTAAAGCAGGCTTAGGGGATTAGTAATTCTGCCAGCTTGATAGTGCTTGTCAACCGTTAGCAACTAATGTGCTGTCATATTTATGATTTACTTTTAAAAAAATCTTATTTTCGAGCTATACTGATCCCCATACGATTCAAATTTGCTATAGAAAGTAAAATTAGTGCGCCCTGGAGAAATTGAATGAGACTGATCGTTCGCCTAAGCATCCCATTTATGGCACTTATGTTGGCGTTACCAGCTGGTGCTGCCAAGGTATATAAATGGCAGGATGATGAAGGTGTCACCCACTACACCGAGCAAGCCCCCTCCAACAGAGAATATCAGCTAATCAACACATCGGGCGCCGTCCCAGCGGATGCAGAAAAGGCGAAACGACGCCTTGAAGATGCGCGCACAGCCAACGACGATAAAGCGTCTAAAGATATGGATTACGCCGAGCAACAAAAACAGCGCGATGAAGAAGCAAAAGTGCGTAAAGAAAACTGTGACAACGCAAAAGCTAACCTAAAAACAATGGAAGAGCATGCACGCATACGGGTGATGGGTGATGACGGTAAATTCCGCTACCTCAGCGATGAAGAAAAGCAGAAGCAGCTAGATCGGGCGAAAGCTATTATTAAGGAAAATTGCGAGGCTTAATTCCGGCCGGAACATAAATACTCAGAAAAGGGCGACGCTTTTTTTAACGCCGCCCTTTTCTTTTTCTATGCAAAAATAAACTTACCGCCTTCCACGGTAACGCGGATAGTTTCACCCGCCACAAATCGTCCAGCCAAAATTTCCTGCGCTAGCGGATTTTCCAGATACTGCTGAATAGCTCGTTTCAGAGGCCGCGCACCATAGACAGGATCAAATCCAGCATCCACTAATTTATTCATTGCGTCACCGGATATTTCAAGCGATAACTCCCGTTCTTGCAAACGTGCACGCAGATGTTGCAGCTGAATATTCGCAATGCCCTGAATATGCTCCTTACCCAATGGATGGAACACCACCACTTCATCAACACGGTTAATAAATTCTGGGCGAAAATGCTGAGCCACCACCTCCATGACTGCGCTGCGCATTTGTTCATAATTATCTTCTCCAGCCAGCGTTTGAATCATGTCCGAGCCGAGGTTTGAAGTCATTACTATTACCGTATTGCGAAAATCAACGGTACGACCCTGACCATCTGTCAGGCGGCCATCCTCAAGCACCTGCAACAGTATATTAAACACATCAGGATGCGCTTTTTCCACTTCATCCAACAGCAAAACCGAGTAGGGCTTACGCCGAACAGCTTCCGTCAGATATCCGCCCTCTTCATAACCAACATAGCCTGGAGGGGCGCCAATTAAGCGGGCAACGGAGTGTTTCTCCATAAATTCCGACATATCGATGCGCACCATCGCCTCCTCTGTATCAAACAAAAACTCGGCCAGTGCTTTACAAAGTTCCGTTTTGCCAACCCCTGTTGGCCCCAAAAACAGGAAAGAACCATTAGGACGGTGAGGGTCAGAAAGCCCTGCGCGCGAGCGTCGAACGGCATTGGCAACAGAGATCACCGCTTCTTCCTGACCTATGACCCTATGATGCAAACCCTCTTCCATGCGCAGTAACTTTTCACGTTCACCTTCCAGCATCTTGGAAACGGGGATACCTGTCCACTTGGAAACAACCTCGGCAATCTCTTCTTCGGTTACACGGTTACGTAACAAGGTCAATTCGGCGGTTTCACCCTCAGCAGCCTGCGCCAAACGTTTCTCTAATTCAGGAATAATGCCGTATTGAATCTCTGACATACGCGCCAAATCACCCGAGCGATGCGCCGCATCTAATTCTATACGCGCATTTTCCAAGTCACCCTTAATTTGCTGGGCGCCCTGCAAACTGGCTTTTTCAGATTTCAGAATTTCATCCAGATCAGAATATTCTCGCTCTAGCTTCTTAATATCTTCATTCAAATCTGCCAGTCGTTTTTTGGCAGCAGGATCTTCCTCTTTTTTCAACGCCTCGCGCTCTATTTTCAATTGAATCAAGCGGCGGTCTAGGCGATCCATACTTTCCGGCTTGGAATCGATTTCCATGCGGATACGGCTGGCGGCCTCGTCAATCAGGTCGATAGCTTTATCCGGCAACTGTCGATCACTAATATAACGATTTGAAAGTTTCGCTGCGGCAATAATTGCAGAGTCAGTAATGTCGACGCCATGATGCACTTCGTAACGCTCCTTCAAGCCACGCAGGATAGCAATGGTATCCTCCTCTGTCGGCTCAGCCACCAGTACCTTTTGAAAACGTCGCTCTAATGCCGCATCTTTTTCAACATACTGGCGATATTCATCCAATGTGGTTGCACCCACGCAGTGCAGCTCACCCCTCGCCAGAGCAGGCTTTAACATATTACCCGCATCCATCGAACCTTCGGCTTTACCGGCGCCGACCATGGTATGCAGCTCATCAATAAAGAGAATAACCCGCCCTTCCTGCTTACCCAGTTCGTTCAGCACCGCCTTTAGACGTTCTTCAAACTCACCACGAAATTTTGCCCCGGCAATTAAGCTACCCATATCCAGGGAAAGCACTCGCTTATCCTTTAACCCTTCCGGCACCTCACCGTTCACGATGCGTTGCGCCAACCCCTCAACGATGGCAGTTTTACCAACTCCCGGCTCACCGATTAACACCGGGTTATTTTTGGTACGACGCTGCAATACCTGGATCGTACGACGAATTTCTTCATCACGCCCAATTACCGGGTCTAGCCCACCTTTTTCGGCTTTAGCGGTGAGGTCAATGGTATAGCGGTCCAACGCCTGCCGGTTTTCTTCCGCATTCGGATCATTCACTTTTTCGCCCCCACGTAGACGTTCTATCACTTGCTCCACCTGCGCCGAATTCGCACCGGCTTGCTGTAAGAGTCGCTGCAGCTCTCCTTTTACTTCAAAAACCGCCAGCAGGACTAACTCACTGGAAATATATTGATCCTTGCGCTGTTGGGCTAATTTATCCGTCACATTGAGCAACCGTGCCAACTCGTTTGACATGTTCACGTCGCCCTGATGTCCCTGAATTTTAGCCATTCGGTCTAGCACGCTATTGAGTGACTCTTTCAGCTGTGTCACATTGCAACCTGCTTGGGACAAAAGTGGCTTGATGGAACCGCCCTGTTGCTCCAGCATCGCTAACATCAGATGCGTCGGTTCAATAAAATTATGATCACGACCAACCGCTAAGGATTGCGCGTCGGACAGAGCCTTTTGTAACTGGGTGGTAAATTTATCTATACGCACTGGCGTCCCCTTTTGAATTCATCAAGTCCAATAAATACCTGCTAAATATAGCGCATTTATTCGTTTATCAATGCGTATTAAATTGGGACGATTGCAGGAAGATTCAAGGCTATATTAGATTGATCTAAATCAAATATCAGATATCCAGTCGCCATATGAGGCTAGCCATACGACCGGTGCAATTTTCGCGTCGATAGGAATAAAAGCGTGCAGCGTCGCTGTAGGTGCAATATCCACCTCCGGTGATCTGAGTCACACCCTGCGCTTGAAGTCGCAGTCGAGCTAACTGATACAGGTCGGCAAAGTAGTAGCCAGCATGCTCCTTGTTCGGAACAAATGCCTGCGCCGCTTGCGGCATATGGCTGATGAAGGATTCTTGCACCTCTGGACCTACCTCAAAATATTCTGGCCCAATTGCTGGCCCCAACCAAGCCATGATTTCATCTGGGGGGGCATTAAACTTAGCCAGCGTCGCCTCCAGCACACCATGCGCCAAACCCCGCCAACCGGCATGGGCGACAGCTACCTGACTACCGCTCAAATCACAAAAAAATACCGGCAGGCAATCTGCGGTTAATACGGCGCATGGCAGACCTGCCTTTTCGGTTATTACTGCATCACCTCTCAACACTGGCCCACCGGCAACCGCTTCCACAACAGCAATGCCATGCACCTGCTCCAACCATTGTGGCTTACAGATCGTTCCTAGCCTTTGCTGCAATCGTTCGCGGTTTTCAGTGACTGCCGCTATTGCATCATCCACATGCAGCGCCAAATTGAAACTATCATAGGGCTTTTTGCTAACCCCGCCCACACGGGTAGTCACCAACGCTCCCACCGACTTTGGCGCTGACCAATCAGGCAAGATGTAGCTCGCCAAATTAATAGACATCTTGATTAAAGGCTTCTGTATCTGCTTTTAAAAGTTGTAACAATTGCTGCATATCCTGAGGCAGTTCGCATTCCCACTGTAGCAACTCTTCGCTGGCCGGATGAATCAGCGCCAACTTCTTCGCATGCAGGGCCTGGCGCTTAAATTCGCGCAATAAATCAACCAGTTCCGGTTGCGCCGCTTTGGGGAGACGTAAACGCCCACCATAAAGAGGGTCGCCGACTATGGGGTAACGAATATGCGCCATATGGACACGTATTTGATGTGTTCGCCCCGTTTCGAGCTTAATCCGCAAATGAGTATGCTCTCGGAAACGCTTGATAATGGTATAGTTAGTTATCGCCGGTTTACCACTATGGGATACGCTCATTTTGATTCGTTGCGTGCCATGCCTCCCGATCGGTTCATCAACGGTTCCGCCACCCGTCATCACCCCCAGCACTACTGCCTCATATTCACGTCCCATACTCCTATCCTGCAATTGCTCAACAAGGCACTTATGTGCACGCAATGTTTTCGCAACAACCATCAACCCCGTCGTATCTTTGTCCAGGCGATGCACTATGCCCGCACGCGGCAACGCCGCAACACTAGGCGCGTGATGCAATATCGCATTTAACAGGGTGCCGTCAGCATGTCCGGCCGCCGGATGAACGACCAAACCGGCAGGTTTATTGATGACCAGTATATCCTCATCTTCATACACTATATCCATGCCAATTGCCTGCGGTTCCCATGCTTCGTTTTCCTCGACAACCGCATTGACCTCCAACAATTCTCCACCCAGTAGTTTAGCTTTGGGAGCTTTCTGTTCACCATCGACTCTTAACTGGCCTGACTTGATCCAGCCTTGCAGCCTCGACCGCGAAAAATCAGGAAACAGCTGGGCAGCGCCCTGATCTAACCGTACGCCCGACAAACTAGTTGGCACTTCTCTTGTTAACGCTATATTTTCCATTTCAAACCGCTGAGTTGATAAATCTATCTTGACAGTAGACGACCCTTTGTTTAGCCCGCAACCTATGCTTTAATAGTCAACCGGATTATGGGGTACCGCCGAACTTATCTCAAGGCGACTACCACTGAAATAAAATCAATAATATTTGGGTGTTTCCCGACTTATGATCACCAATCGAATCAAAGCTATTTTCGCTCTTACTCTGATCGCCGTTATGCTAACAGCTTGCTCTTCAAAAGAACCGAAAGAGCCGGTCGAATCAACTGAGCAAGCCTACTATACAGGGGCCAAAAAAGCGCTTAAAAGCAACAACTACACGCAAGCAGTGGAATTGCTCGAAGAACTGGAGTCACGCTATCCTTTCGGTCGTTTTGCCGAACAGGCGCAATTGGATTTGATTTATGCCCATTACAAATCTTTTGATTACGAGGCGGCTCGGGCGGCAGCGGATCGATTTATTCGTTTACACCCGCAGCATCCTGAACTGGACTACGCCTATTATTTGAGAGGGCTGGCTTCTTTCTCCCAGGACCAAAGCTTTCTCGATCGCTTTTTACCAACAGACCGTACTAAGCGTGACCCCGGGTCTGCCAAAGAATCCATTTCCGATTTCGGCATCTTGCTGTCGCGTTTTCCGAATAGCCAGTACGCTGACGACGCGCGCGTGCGCATGGTTTACCTACGCAATTTATTGTCCGCCTATGAAGTGCATGTGGCACGCTATTATTTAAAACGCCAAGCCTATATCGCTGCCGCCAACCGGGGCCGCTATGTCGTGGAAAACTTTCCCAAAACCCCTTCCGTATCAGACGGCTTGGCGGTTATGGTAGAAGCTTATTTACAACTGGGCATGAATGATTTGGCAGAGGACTCACTCCAAGTCCTCGCCCTCAACTACCCTGATTACCCAGCCTTGGGAAAAGACGGCAGTTATAATATCAA
The DNA here is from genome assembly GCA_024234615.1 of Pseudomonadales bacterium. Classification (NCBI taxonomy): domain Bacteria; kingdom Pseudomonadati; phylum Pseudomonadota; class Gammaproteobacteria; order Pseudomonadales; species Pseudomonadales bacterium. Next base: position 239,842 of record JACKNY010000001.1, on the reverse strand, counting down.
ACGTAGCAAAGTGGGCGTGAAACGCTCATTATTGAACCGTGTGACCTTTGGTCTGATGGGCAAATCAGAGGGAAAGTAACCTCTTGAATCCATATTATTTAGTGTGGGCCGGCCCCTTAGAAAGTGAACAATAGCTCGTGAACACCGCTCAAATCATCAGTGAAATGAAGGTCTTGCCTAAAATAGATCCGGCTTTTGAAATTGAACGCCGCGTCCATTTTATTAAATCAAAGCTGCTCGAAACAGGTGCACGACAATTAGTACTCGGTATCAGCGGCGGCGTTGACTCCACCACCTGTGGACGGTTAGCACAACTGGCGGTCGATCAGCTTAATTTTGATAAGGGAACCACTGACTATCAGTTTATTGCCGTCAGATTACCATACGGAGTACAACTGGATGAGGAAGATGCGCAAGCATCGATCAACTTCATCCGACCCAGCATAAGTCTTACCGTCAACGTAAAGCCCGGCGCAGACGCCATCCACGAGCAAACTCTAACCTCGTTACTGCAAATGCCCATAAATATGCCGAATGCGGCGGCCATTGATTTTGCCAAAGGCAACGTCAAAGCCCGAACCCGGATGGTTATTCAATATGAGATTGCAGGGCTACTTGGCGCACTGGTCTTAGGCACCGATCACTCAGCAGAAAACATCACCGGCTTTTATACTAAATGGGGAGATGGCGCCTGTGATTTAGCCCCACTGTTTGGACTGAACAAACGTCAAGTGAGATTAGTTGCCGCAACACTCGGCGCACCGCAGTTACTAGTTAAAAAAACACCCACCGCAGATCTAGAGTGCACAGCACCACAAAAAGCCGATGAACATGCGCTTGGTTTGAGTTACGACGATATTGACGACTTTCTCGAGGGCAAACCTGTCACTGAAGGGGTTCGTTCACGCCTAGTAGATATTTATTTAAAAACGCAACACAAGCGCCAACCCATACCGACTCTTTACGACTAACATTTTATTCGGCCACGCCAGCATCATTTCAGTCTGCACAATTTTTATATCGGCAATGGATCAAACCCGGACCACAGACCATCCCTTTTTGGCTATACTTTATCCAACCAAGATTAGTACTTAGCAACCTTTTCTATGAGCGAATGCTTGATGTCCAAGCCGCATAACCAAAATAGTCAACGTCAGCAACAGGATAGACGGCTATTCAGAATTTTTAATTATTACCGGGTACTGCTGTCACTGACATTACTCTTTACTTACTCCAATGAAGTCGGCAAAGTCTTCATCGGGCTGGAATACCCACTCCTTTTTATCGCAACAACCCTGGTCTATACCGCTATCAACATTGCACTGGCGCTTGTTCTTTTAAGCGATCAACCACTCCAGCCACAACAGATAGCACTGAATATACTCATAGACATCTTAGCACTATCGCTGCTCACCTACGCCAATGGTGGTGTTGGCAGCGGTTTTGGCATTCTTATTATTCTCTCTATCGCTGCTGGCAGCATACTTATGCGTGGTCGCCATGCCGTGCTATTTGCTGCTATTTCAAGTATTGCCATGCTGGCTTTGGAAAGCTACCGCGCTAGCACAGATGCCTTAACACCTAACTATTTTCAAGCGGGCGTGTTGGGCATGGTATTTTTTGCCACTGCTTTATTTGTTAAGAGAATTTCGCTCCGCATTGATGCCAGCGAAGACCTGGCGACGCAACGCGCGAGCGATATTGCCCATCTTGAAAAGCTCAACCGCCTGATCATTCAACGCATGCGCACTGGAATTATTGTCTGCAACCAGGACGGTGATGTACATATGATGAATGAAGCTGCTATTTTTTTATTGTCCCAACAGCATCAAGAGGACGATCCCACAGCAACAGAAATTAACCAATTAACCGCGCCATTAATGCAGCGTCTGATCGAGTGGCGACAAAATCCGCAGCGCCGCACTTCACCCTTTCAGACTTCACCTGAAACCCCACCGATACAAGCCAATTTTACCGCCTTCATGCAGGATGGAAGCACCGATGTGCTGATTTTTCTGGAGGACAATACTAAGGCAATTCAGCAGGCACAACAGCTCAAATTAGCATCACTCGGCCAACTGACGGCTAGTATTGCACACGAGATTCGTAACCCCTTGGGCGCGATCAGTCACGCCGCACAGCTCTTGGATGAGTCGGAGAATCTTGACGAAGCTGATCGTCGTTTAACCCATATCGTGCAGGCCCATTCGCGACGCATGAATAGCACCATCGAAAATATTCTGGAACTCTCGCGCAGGCGACCCTCTTCGCCAGAGCCGATCCTATTAGCGCCTTGGCTGAAGGCGTTTGCCGCTTCATTCAATGAAGATCAACGCAACGCCGGTGAATTCATCATCCAGGTATCGCCAGCAGATATGGAGGTTCACTTCGATCCCAGCCAGTTAGAGCAGGTTCTGACAAATCTTTCTCGTAACGGCTTACTTTACAGTCAAACCAAAACTGGCCGCGCTGTACTCTATTTCAATGCTGGCATACGTGCCGATAACGAATTACCCTATCTCGATATTATTGATGAAGGTCCCGGCATCACACCCGAAGCTTTACCGCACCTGTTCGAGCCTTTTTACACCACAGAACGCAGTGGCACTGGACTGGGTCTTTATATTTCCCGAGAACTCTGCCAAGCTAACAATGCACGCTTGGATCATATTGCTAACCAGACTGGGGGTTGCTGTTTTCGCATCATTTTCCCTCATCCAAAACAAATCACGGCGTAATCAATGGCGACTCACTCTGCACTTATTGTTGACGATGAACCCGATATTCTCGAACTGTTGAATATTACACTTTCACGCATGGGCCTTGAAGTGCATCAGGCGGAGGATATCAAAACAGCCCATCAGTTACTGGAACAACGAGCGTTTGGCCTCTGCCTAACTGATATGCAACTGCCCGACGGCAACGGTATCGAACTGGTCACCCATATCCAAAGCTATTATCCCGACACGCCTGTAGCCGTAATTACCGCATTTGGTAGCATGGAAATCGCTATCAGCGCCTTAAAGGCCGGGGCTTTCGATTTTGTCTCAAAACCAGTGGAGTTGCCACGCTTACGAGATATGGTGCTGCAGGCACTTAAAATTAACACCAAAGATAGCACTGATGAGATTGAGAGCGACGGAAGTGATGCATTACTCGGCAAGTCAGAGCCCATACAAAAACTTCGACAACAAATTAAAAAAGTAGCCCGCAGTCAGGCGCCTATTTATATCAGTGGTGAGTCCGGGAGTGGGAAAGAACTGGTAGCGCGCCTCATCCACCAATTTGGGCCGCGCAGCGATAAACCCTTCATTCCTGTGAACTGCGGCGCGATTCCTAATGAGTTGATGGAAAGCGAGTTTTTCGGCCATAAAAAAGGTAGTTTTACCGGAGCCATCTCCGACAAGAAAGGTCTTTTCCAGGCCGCTCATGGCGGCACGCTTTTCCTTGACGAAGTAGCCGACTTACCATTACACATGCAGGTTAAACTTCTGCGCGCCATCCAGGAAAAATCAATCCGGCCAGTAGGTACCGAGCAAGAAATACCCATTGATGTCAGGATTCTCAGCGCCACCCACAAGGATTTAAATCACGAAGTGGAATCCGGTAATTTTCGGCAGGATATGTTTTATCGTATTAACGTAATAGAGATTCGCGTTCCCAGCTTGCGAGAACGACTGTCGGATGTACCACTTTTAGTAAAAAATTGTCTGCAAAAATTAGCCGACGAATCTGAACTGCCCAAAGCTGGCATCAGTGAAGATGCACTAAAAACCCTAAAGAGATATTCTTTCCCTGGCAATGTTCGGGAATTAGAAAATACCCTGGAGCGAGCCTACACGCTTTGCGATGATAACCTTATTCAGACAGAGGATTTACAGCTTGATCTTGGCTCAGGACAGCCGATGACTATGGCCGCCAATAACTCGAATGGCAAAATAGCCCCCGGCGACTCGCTGGATGACTATTTGGAAGAAATTGAGAAAAAAGTAATACTGCAGGCCCTCGAAGAAACCCGCTGGAACCGTACCGCCGCTGCTGAAAAGCTCGGAATTTCCTTTCGTCAAATGCGCCATCGCTTGAAAAAATTTGGAATTGATTAATAGGAGCCCCTTATGCCACATATGAAACCGTTAGAACTCAATCAGATTGAAGATGACGAGCTGTTGAAGATGCTCGCCCATTATGAAAAAACGCGAGGATTTATCCCCAATAGCGTAAAAACCATGTCGCGACGACCCAATATCGCCAAGCGTTTTGCCGCTTTGAATCAGGCTATCCTCTACGAAGGTACAGTTTCCGAAGAATTAAAAATGCTAATTAGCCTGGTTTCCAGCGTCGCCTCTGGGTGCCGCTACTGTCAATCGCACATGGCAAACCTTGCTAGCATTTACCAAGCATCAGATGCCAAAATTGCTGCCGTATGGGAATTTGAAAGCAGTGATCTATTTTCAGATGCGGAACGAGCAGCGTTAAGACTGGCGCTACATGCGGGCTATTTGCCGAATGAAGCAAGCCAGCAAGATTTTGATCATCTAGCGAAATATTTTGATGAAGGACAGGTGGTCGAAATCGTTGCGTCAATTGCTCTGTTTGGCTACCTCAACCGCTGGAATGACACCATGGCAACTCAGCTTGAGGAATACCCCAGTAAAGTGGCCGAACGTACTATTGGCTCTCAGGGTTGGGAAGCGGGGAAACACCGTTAACGATCACCCCGTAGATCACAAAATAAATCTACGGAGCTTTCGGGCAACACTATTCTTCTTCCGTCGCGATTCTCATCGCTTCCAATAGCGTTTCCTGATCACCAATTTGATTAGCTAATAATAAAATCAATCGTACGTTGATCCGTTCGCTTGCCTCGGCGTCTCGGTCACGATGCAAATCGGTTAACGCCGCATAGAACGAGTCTGGATCGCTAAAATTAGGATTTACATTTAATAAGCTCACGAAGCATTCTCCAACTCAAACCCCAGCGCCCGCCGTAGTGCGGCCGCCACTCGATCCGCTTGTAAGGTTCGCCAGCGTGCACAAACATGCTGGTCAGGACGAAATAAGTAAACACTGCCCGGCATTAATTGATAACGCTCTCGAATAAGACCGAGAGAATCCTTAATTACCTTGTCTTTATCACCAAGGCATCGCGCAATATTTACCGGCGCATCCACCAACAACAGATCCACCTCCAAACGAGTGTCTTGTAAACTGGTAATAGCTTGCTGCAATTGGCTACATTGCCGTTCGTCCACATTTGCGCCAATCATACAAACAAAACGATTGCCTAAGCACTCAAGCAACCACTGCTCGCCGCTGGTGCTTTCGATAGCCGCATCAGTGGCAGCGGAACCGGGACACATCTTAGCCGCAAACTCATCCACGTCCTGAGTATTTAAGGGAGAATTTTCGTATATACAGGGCATCGACAGTCGGCCACTATTCACCAAGCTACGCGCAAAAGGATAGCGTGCTGCCAATTTAAGCGTTTCATTCCTGAAGGTTTTACTGATTTTATTTTTGGGTGTCATAAAGTCAGTGGCGCGGCTTGAGTTCAGGATATTTTCCTTGGCACCATGTTGACGTTCGGTATTATAGGTTGCCAGCAGTTTGTCTGGCGCCTCCTGTTTGAGCACCTTGGCCAATTTCCATGACAAATTCTCAACACCTTGAATACCTCCATTGGCTCCGCGTGCGCCAAAAGGTGAGACCTGATGAGCAGCATCACCAATAAAAAAGGCTCGATGGTGAATAAAGCAATCCATCATACGACATCGAAAGGTATAGACACTACTCCATTCCAGCTCAAACTCGACATCCTTACCTAACATAGCTTGAATGCGCGGTAGAATTTTTTCCGGCGTATTTTCCACTTCCGGGTCGGCATCCCAACCCAGCTGAAAATCGATTCGCCAGACATTGTCCGCTTGCCGATGCAGAAGGGTGGATTGGCCACTATGAAAAGGTGGGTTAAACCAGAACCGGCGCTGTGTCGGCAGTTGTGCTTCCATAACCACATCAGCGATGAGAAAACGATCTTCAAACACTTGGCCTTTACTTTCCAAACCTAGTTGAGTGCGTATTGGGCTATTTGCGCCGTCCGCCACTAATAGGTAATCGCAGGTCATACGGTAAACGCCGTCCTGCGTTTCCACCTCCACCTGAGCACCATAGTCGTCAGTTTCTACTTTGCTGACCTTATGCAGCCAGCGCAAATCGATGCTGTCAAATTGCTGGCATCGATTTACCATATACTCTTCAAAATAGTATTGCTGCAGATTAATAAAGGCCGGCATTTTATGATGTTCTTCCGGCAATAGATTGAACTCATAGATCAATCCGTCGCCATTAAACACCTTACCTAAATTCCAGGTAACGCCCTTTTCTACCATCGGCGTGGCGCAACCGTAACGATCACAAATTTCCAATGTTCGCTTGGAAAAGCAAATCGCCCGAGAACCCACGCTGACGGTATTGTTATCGTCCAATACCACTGCAGCAATTCCCTGCAACGCCAGCTCCAGTGCAGCAGACAAGCCCGCCGGACCAGCGCCGACAATAATCACTGGGTGATGTGTCGGCGTGGCTGCGTCCTGGTCGGGACTATGCTGATAGCTATATACCGGATTGGTATAGGTTTTTGGTGATGCAAAGCCCATCGAATAATCCTCTCACCAATACCGACTAACTTTCTAATTCAGCCACCGCCGCCTGTAATGAATGCCATAACTCTTTGTCCCGTTCAGCCGTCCAGATTCTTGGATCAGCGTATTCACCCGCTTCATCAAAACAACGAGCAATATCAAAGGGAATACTGTGCTCGAAGATCACTAGATGACCATAATCTCTCTGCATTTGGCGGTAGGTTTCCACATAAACATCGGTAAGATTTTTACCCGCTGCACGTCCGGCTTTGACGGCATTAAACATATCGCTGACAAACTGACGCGTACCATCAATAGCTTCTTTACAACCCTCAGCCGTCTGTAATGCCTCGCCTCTGCCAGGAACTAATTTTTCAGGACCCATCGCCAACATATTCTCCAGTGTGGTGGGCCAATCTTTGTGATAGGCGTCACCCGTATAGGGCGTAGCTCCGTATTCCACCAAATCACCAGAGAATAAAACTTTATCCTTTGGCAACCACACAATGGTATCGCCTTTGGTGTGACCACGACCGATCTGCATGATCTTCACTTCCAAAGACCCCAGCCAGAAAGTAATTTCTTTCTCAAATACAATATTCGGCCAAGTTAACCCTGGCACCGTATCCAAGCCTTTAAAAAGTCGTGGGAAACGACCGACTTCGGAATCGAAGTCCTGCTGTCCACGCTCGACCAGCATGTCGTAGGTATCTTTGCTGGCAATAATATTTTGTGGCTTATAGGCCGAGGCACCTAGCACGCGTACTGCATGATAATGCGTCATCACTACATGTTTAATCGGCTTGTCAGTCACTTCCCGAATCTTGGCGATAACGTCCTGCGCCATTACTGGCGTAGCTTGTGTATCAATCACCATTACGGAATCATCACCGATGACAACACCAGTGTTGGGGTCGCCCTCTGCGGTATAAGCATAGGCGTTTTCAGATAATTTAATGAAAGATTTTTTCTTATCTTCCATATCTCCGTGTGATGCAAATTGCTTAGCCATTATATTCCTGCTCCTAATTGTTTTGAGATTAACCAGATGTAATATAGTTACATATGAAACCATATTATTGAAATTAAGGCAAGCAAAAAGAAGACTCAAACCCTAATGAGAAACATTTAAAGATGAACAGGCGGATATTTTTGAATAGTACGGGCAGGCAAAACACTTGCTCTAGCTGCTGCTAAGACGGCATAAAATAGCGAATGGATTAATTAATGATCGAGAATACGTAATTCTTTCGGCAAAGAAAACTGTATATTTTCTGGCTTTCCCTCTAGCTCACTGGGCAGCTGCACACCCCAAGACTGCAATTTTTGAATCACTCTATCCACCAGTATTTCCGGTGCCGAAGCGCCTGCAGTTAAGCCGATACAATTTTTCCCTTTCAACCAGGCTTGTTCGATGTCATCAGCGCCATTAACCAGATGCGCCTCGGCACCCTGGCGCTCAGCCAACTCACGCAGGCGATTTGAATTAGAGCTATTGACTGAGCCGACTACTAAAATAAGGTCACAGTCCCGCGCCAACTGTTTTACCGCATCCTGACGATTTTGGGTAGCGTAACAAATATCATCTTTTCGCGGCCCCTGAATTTTTGGGAAAGCCCTACGCAGAGCGTCAATGATGTTGGCGGTATCATCCACCGAGAGCGTAGTCTGCGTGACATAGGCTAAACGATCTGGATTTTTTACAACTAATGCCGCAACGTCTTCAACCCGTTCAACCAGATAGACATCCCCTCCGAAGGAATGATCATACTGCCCCATCGTTCCTTCAACTTCGGGATGTCCAGCGTGCCCGATCAAAATACATTCTTGTCCATCACGGCTGTATTTGGCGACTTCCATATGCACCTTGGTTACCAAAGGACAGGTCGCATCAAATACTTTTAAACCACGTGTCTTCGCTTCTTGTTGTACCGCCAGGGAAACGCCGTGGGCACTAAAAATCACTAGGCATCCATCAGGAACCTGTGATAGCTCATCAACAAAAATCGCTCCCTTTTCGCGTAATCCATCGACGACAAAACGGTTATGTACCACTTCGTGGCGCACATAGACCGGTGCACCAAATATTTCCAACGCACGATTAACAATTTCTATCGCTCGATCGACTCCGGCACAGAAGCCGCGGGGGTTAGCAAGTTTTAACTGCATTTTGATTTCATCGGCTCAATTAACAAAAACTATACCGGAGTAACTTCAAGAATATGGACATTAAAAAGTAAATCCTTCCCCGCCAGAGGATGATTAAAGTCGACTTCAACGGTATCACCCTCAATCCCGGTAATAGTCCCTGGTAGCTCCGAATGATTAGCGTCAGCAAAGGACAGCATCAACCCAAGCTGCAAATCCATATCCGCATCGAAGTCCTGTCTTGATAGATATTGGACATTATTCGGATTGGGCATCCCAAAGCCCTGTTCAGGCTTAATGGCTATTACCTTTTTATCCCCAGCGGATAGGCCATAAAGTGCCTGTTCAAATCCCGGCAGCAGGTTGCCGTCACCGACCCTAAAGGTTGCCGGAGCTTTATCAAAGTTAGAGTCAACCACTCCCGCATCGACTATCTCAATCGAAAAATGTAAAGTCACCTGTCTATCTGGACCTATTGAATAGCTCATCTTTTATCTACCATTAGGTTGTTTCTTTTTACTCTGCATCAGGGAATCAATAATTAACAATACAGCTCCGACGCTGATCGCTGAATCGGCAATATTAAAAGCGGGGAAATAATGTTGTTGATAGTGTACTGAAATAAAGTCGATCACATAGCCCAAAGTAACACGGTCATAGAGATTACCCAACGCCCCCCCCAAAATCATTGCCAAAGCAATAGCCAACAGGGTTTCCGATGGTTTCAACCGTTTAATCCAAATCACCAACAGCAAACTAACAGCGGCGGCTAATATCGCAAACACCCAGCGTTGCCACCCCCCCGCATCCGCCAAAAAACTAAACGCTGCACCTTTATTGTAAAGTAGCGTTAAATCGAACACGGGAAGTACAGTGGCAGCCTGGGCATAAGAAAGGTACTCGTCCGCCAAATACTTGGATACTTGATCTAAGACGACGATCAGTAGACTTAACCCGAGCCAGATGAGTTGTCCCCATCGCTGCTTGCCTGTCGGACTCATACTCATGCAACCTGATCCCGCAAGTAGCTTATGCATAACGGCGCGATTCGCCGTCACCGAAAGCATTATTAACACAGCGTCCACACAACTCAGGATGTTCTTGATCGATACCCACATCTTCACGTCTATGCCAGCAGCGCCCACACTTCTTATGGCTCGAAGGAACGACAGCCACCCGCAAACCAGAAACCTCCGTTTGTTGCGCCGACATTGTTTTGTCTTCCAGTAACGCTTCCGCTTTAGAAGTAATCAGGACAAAACGTAATTCGTTTTCTAATTGCGCCAACGTTTGTTGCAATTCATCCGAGCAATAGAGTGTCACCTCCGCATCCAGACTTGAGCCAATTGCGCCAGACGCACGAGCAGCTTCCAACTCTTTATTCACCGCCGCTTTTACCTGCATCATCTGCTGCCAGCTTTGACGCCCTTGCGATGCGACAAGGTGCTGAGAGCCTAAAGCCTCATACCAATGCGCCACAAATACCGGATTAGTTCTGTCACCAGGCATATAACCCCAGATTTCATCGGCGGTAAAACTCATAATCGGCGTAATCCAACGCACAAAAGCTTCACACAGATGATACAAAGCCGTTTGCGCCGAACGTCGAGGTAAGCCGCCAGTTTTCGCCGTATAAAGCCGGTCTTTGATAATATCCAGATAAAAACCACCCATGTCGGTTACACAGAAATTGTGTAGCTTTTGGTAGATATGATGGAACTGGAAATTGTCGTATGCAGCGATAATTTCACTTTGCAGTTGTGCTGCCCGATCTAATGCCCAGCGATCCAATGCCAACATATCTTGAACCGGAACTAAATTCGCATCCGGATCAAAATCATCCAATCCAGATAAGAAAAACCGCGCTGTATTACGAATACGCCGGTAGGAATCTGCCGTGCGTTTGAGGATTTCATCCGACACACTCATTTCACCGCTAAAATCCGTCGCCGCTACCCAGAGACGCAAAATATCGGCTCCCAGATCATTCGCTACTTTTTGCGGCGAAATCACATTACCCAACGATTTCGACATCTTTTTACCAGCAGCGTCAACCGTAAATCCATGAGTCAAAACGGCCTTATAAGGCGCGTTACCATTGATAGCGACGGCGGTTTTTAAAGAAGATTGGAACCAACCGCGATGCTGGTCAGAACCCTCCAAATAAAGATCCGCCGGATAGTGCAGCACCTTGTTGCGATTGAGTACGGCGTAGTGGGTCACGCCGGAATCGAACCACACGTCCAATGTATCAGTCACCTTGCTATAGTGTTCAGCTTCGTCACCCAACAATTCGGCAGCATCCAGATCAAACCAGGCATCAATGCCCTCAAGCTCCACCTTTTGTGCTACCTGCTCAATTAATTGGGATGTATTTGGATGTAAATCCTGAGTGTCCTTGTGTACAAACAGCGCTATAGGTACACCCCAGGTACGCTGCCGTGAGATACACCAATCGGGGCTGCTGTCGAGCATGGCCTCAATCCTTGCTTGGCCCCATTCCGGCACCCACTTCACACCCTTGACAGCCTGTTTCACATCGCCCATTAGCTGATTTTTAGTCATGCTAACAAACCACTGCGGTGTGGCTCGATAGATAAGCGGCGTTTTCGTACGCCAGCAGTGCGGAAAACTGTGGGTAATTTTTGCTTGCGCCAACAAACGTCCATGCTCTTCAAGCACGGTTACCACTTTCTCATCAACCTTATAAACATGATCGCCCGCAAACAGCTCTGTTCGTTCGCGGAACAAACCGTTATCGTCCACTAGGTTAAGCGTTCCGATGTTATATTTTTGGCCGACCACAAAATCGTCGACACCGTGATCAGGAGCGGTATGCACCGCGCCAGTGCCAGCTTCTGTGGTCACATGCTCACCAAGAATAATCGGTACTTGCCGATCATAAAACGGATGCGCCAATAGCAAGCCTTCGAGCACTTGGCCTTGGCAACGGCCAACTATTTCAAACTCTTCAGTGCCATAACGCTGCAACGCTGATTGGTATAATTTTTCCGCCAACAATAAACGTTGCTTTGCAACGCCTTCTGGTGGCTGGCATTCGACCAATACATATTCAAGATCAGGATGTAACGATACGGCCTGATTGGAAGGCAGGGTCCAGGGGGTCGTCGTCCAAATCACCACAGAAATCGAGCCCGTGCCAGCCGCACCGCCCATCGCTGCTAGAAAAGCCTCCTGATCAACTACCGGAAAACCCACATCGATTGAATAGGACACTTTATCCTGGTACTCAACCTCTGCCTCAGCCAAAGCGGAGGCGCCGACCACACTCCAATACACAGGCTTAAAGCCGCGCTGCAAATGGCCGTTCGCGACAATCTTGCCAAGTGCTCGAATAATATCTGCTTCGAACGGAAAATTCATGGTGAGATAAGGATTTTCCCAATCACCAAATACTCCCATACGAATAAAGTCTTTGCGCTGCCCATCCACCTGCTTGGTTGCATATTCGCGGCATTTACGACGAAAGGTTTTGTGGTCAACCTTAACACCGGCTTTGCCAATCTTGGTCTCGACCTTGTGTTCAATCGGCAGACCGTGACAGTCCCAGCCGGGCACATAGGGGGCATCATAACCACCCAGCGTTTTTGACTTAACAATAATATCCTTCAACACCTTATTCACGGCATGACCAATATGAATATCACCATTGGCATAGGGAGGACCGTCATGCAGCACATATTTTTCGCAGCCTGCACGAGCTTGGCGAATCTGCTGATAGGTATTTTCCTGCTGCCAGCGCTTGAGGATATCCGGTTCGCGCTGTGCCAGATTTGCCTTCATCGGGAAAGCGGTTTTGGGCAAATTTAACGTTTGTTTATAATCAGTCATTTCTCTTCAAAACTTATTATCTAAATACATAAATTGGTTTCTTGGGCTCGCTATCACTAACGAGTAGGTCTAAATTAGCCCAAAATGTTTTTTTGCCGCTTCTATATCCAACAATATCTGCTGCTTAAGCAGCTCTACATTATCGAACTTTCTCTCATCCCTGATCTTATGCCTAAAAATAACGCGAATACGTTCGCCGTAGATCGCATGGTCAAAATCAAAAATGTGGCTTTCCAGCATTGGCTGCTCGCCGTCAACAGTTGGTCGCAATCCGACGTTAGCAACACCTTGCCATAATTTAATCCCACCAAACCGCTCAAGCCCCGCGACCTGCACTGCATAGACACCTTGCAACGGTGCTTTTTTACCTTTAAGCGACAGGTTGGCGGTGGGAATACCAATAGTTCGCCCTATTTGGCGACCATACATCACCCGCCCCGACATGCTATAAGGCCTACCCAACAATTGTTCCGCTAAGGAAAAATCACCGTCTTCCAAGGCCACGCGAATCCGCGTACTACTGACACGGTGGTTATCCCACACCAGCGTGTCGTTTTTGGAAACACTAAAACCGTGCCTAACACCAGCTTCGCGCAGCAATTCAAAATCGCCACTTTGTTTGTAACCAAAGCGAAAATCATCCCCAACGATTAAGGCCTGAACACCCAGGCTGTTGACCAGAATTTGCTCTATGAACTGATTGGCGGGCATATTGCGCAACGCCTCATTAAAATGCAGGCAGACTACGGAGTCAATCGAGTTACCTAAAATCAGAGCTACTTTTTCATGAAAAGGTGTTAAACGCGCTGGTGCACCACTACCGGCAAAAAACTCCATCGGCTGTGGTTCAAAAATAAGCACGCGTGTTGGCAAACCCAATTCATCCGCTTTCTGTTTGAGCTGACGCAAAATCATCTGGTGGCCGCAATGAACACCATCAAAATTGCCGGTGGTCACCACATATCTTCGATCGGGATTTTTACGTTGCTGCGCGACTAGGTTATGTAACCCGCGTATAAGTTCCATAAATAACACTGAGTGATAAATTTTGGATTATATATCACCGGACCAAGGGGTAACATGGATGATATTGAATGAATTCAGTATTTTACTGAAATATGGGCGCTTTTACGCACCAATTTCTTATTAATGTCGAAAATGGCGAAATCGAACCCCACTTAATAGCAGAGCTGCAAAATACAGAGCAACCCCCAATAGACAGAGCAGGCCCAAATGCCAAGCACGCACCCACCAATCCCACGTCAGCCAAATATTGGTTGGCTCCACAAACCAAAGGACTCCTGAAACTAATACCGCATTGGAGAAAAGTAAGCGCAAGACCAGCAGTTTCCAACCCGGCTGTACACGATACAATCCTAACCGATATAACCCGGCAAATAACAATCCCGCGTTAAGAAAAGACGACAGGGATGTCGCCAACGCCAAGCCTGCGTGTTGTAAAGGCCAAACTAATATAAGATTCAAAACCATATTGGTCACCATCGCCCAAATTGCAATACGAACCGGTGTTTTGGTGTCCTGCCGCGAAAAATAACCTGGCGCCAACACCTTAATCAGCATAAAGGCGAACAAACCAAAGGAGTAAGCGCGCAAGCTCATGGCCGCCATGGCGACATCGCGTTCAGTCATCGCGCCATACTGAAACAGCGTGATAATCAGTGGCTCCGCCAGAATAAACAGCGCCAGCGCCGCCGGCACGCCAATCAAACAAACCGAACGTAGCGCCCAATCCAAAGTCTGAATGAATTTTTCGGTTGACTGGCTCGAATGCAGACGCGACAAACTCGGCAAAATTACCGTCGCAATAGCGATTCCAAACACCCCCAGCGGCAATTCGACTAAGCGGTCGGAATAGTAAAGCCAGGAGACACTGCCGGTTTGCAAAAACGACGCCAGCAGCGTATCTAGCAGCAGGTTAATCTGACTTACCGATACGCCAAATATGGCTGGCAACATTAGTATTAATATTTTTTTCACCCCTTCATGCTGGCGATTTATTCTAGGTCTCGGTGACAAATGCAACTGTGCGAGGAAGGGTAGCTGGAACAAGAGCTGAGCCACCCCGGCAATCAACACACCCCAACCAAGCGCCATCACAGGCTCTTTCAGGTTCGGCGCCAAAAATAACGCGGCACAAATCAATGCAATATTCAGCAGCACTGGCGTAAAGGCTGGCACCCCGAATCGACCATAACTATTGAGAATCGATCCGCCAAATGCCGTCAGAGATATAAAGAAGAGATAGGGAAAGGTAATTCTTAACAGGTCGGTGGTGAGCGCAAACTTCTCTTCGTACTGAATAAAACCCGGTGCAAATACCAACGCAATCACTGGTGCGGCCACCACTGCAATGCCCGTTAACAGGGCTAAAGTTAGACCCAGCGTACCCGCCACATGGTCAACCAGATCCTTAACCGCCCGATGTTCTCGCTGAGTTTTATACTCCGACAAAACCGGCACAAAAGCCTGCGCAAAGGCACCTTCGGCGAACAAACGGCGGAGAAAATTGGGGATTTTAAAGGCGACAAAAAAGGCATCGGCACTGGCCGAAGCACCTATAAAATTAGCAATAACGACATCGCGTAGCAGGCCCAGGATACGTGACAGCATAGTATAACTGCCAACCACACCCGTTGATTTTAGGTGAGAAGGGCTTTTTTTATCGGAATCTGGCGACGGCTCAGCGGGATGCATTCAATCGTTTCTGGAATTTTATTGTTGACGCATCATAGTCTGCATCCCCCACAAATTCCAATATTAGCGGGTGGAATTACGCTGATCTCATCCGCGACGGTTTACGCACGCGGTTCTCCCAGCAACCCAAGGCATATAGAGGCGGAAAAAAATTGACAATTTGAGTTCGAACAGGCATAGTTCC
Source organism: Pseudomonadales bacterium (assembly GCA_024234615.1). Taxonomy (NCBI): domain Bacteria; kingdom Pseudomonadati; phylum Pseudomonadota; class Gammaproteobacteria; order Pseudomonadales; species Pseudomonadales bacterium. Next base: position 224,302 of record JACKNY010000001.1, on the reverse strand, counting down.
GCGTCCTAAATTTCAACCAAATTATTTTGGTAACCCTTTGTTACCATTTACAACCCAAGGAGCCGAAAAGTGGCAAACAACCCTGGATCTAAAAAACGCGCACGTCAAGCCGTCAAGCGCAACGAGCACAATGCCAGCTTGCGTTCCATGGTGCGTACCTATGTTAAAAAAGTTATCGCTGCCATCCAATCTGGCGATTATGACACTGCACAAGCAGCCTATAATGCGGCCGTGCCTAAAGTTGACTCCATGGCGAACAAGGGCATTATCAAAAAGAACAAAGCTGCCCGCTGGAAAAGCCGCCTCAATACGAGAGTGAAAGCGCTTAAGGCTTAGCTTCTTACTGACTGTAAGGCATAAAAAAAACCGGATCCAATCCGGTTTTTTTTATGCCTGCAAAATATAGATGTTTTATAACAGAACTAAATTATCTCGGTGAATCAGTTCCGGCTCACTCACATAACCAAGAATTGCTTCAATTTGCCCACTGGGCTTACCCATAATTTTTCTCGAATCCTCAGCATCGTAGTTAATTAAGCCGCGCGCAATCGCATTACCATCAAGACCTTCGCAAGTGACCATGTCGCCACGCGAAAAATCACCATAGACCGCTTTGACGCCAACCGGCAATAGGCTTCGCCCTTGACCAATCAGCACATCTACCGCACCCTGATCCAACACTATGCGACCACGAGCCTGCAAATGGCCAGCCAACCAACGTTTGCGAGCGACTAAAGGCTCCAGGTCAGGTATCAATAAAGTGCCGAGTTGTTCGCCTTGATGCAACCGCTCTAAAACCTGTTGTTGTCGCCCACTGGTAATGAGTGTCCCTGTACCGGAGCGCGATGCCAAGCGTGCCGCATTCAACTTCGTTGACATGCCGCCTCGACCTACCCGCCCCATGCCACCACTCACCATCTCATCCAACGTACGATCACTGGCGAAAGCTTGCGAAATAATCGGGGCCTCTGGATTTTGACGAGGATCGCTTTGATGCAAGCCCATCTGGTCAGTGAGTATGATCAGTAGATCCGCCTCTACCAAGTTGGCAACCAGCGCACCCAAAGAATCATTATCACCAAAACGTATCTCGTCGGTGACGACCGTGTCATTCTCGTTAATCACCGGCACCGCCCCAAGTTTGAGCAGCTCCTTAATCGTACTACGCGCATTCAAGTAACGCTGGCGATTGGAAAGGTCATCATGGGTTAGCAATATTTGTGCGGTATGGGTTTGATAGCGCTGAAAATTCGATTCATACGCCTGAATCAGGCCCATTTGACCCACCGCCGCTGCCGCTTGTAAACGGTGCAATTCATGTGGGCGTTGACGCATATTTAGGCGCGACATGCCTTCAGCGATGGAGCCGGAAGAAACTAAAACAATATCTATACCTTGCTTGCGCAGAGCGGAGATTTGATCTACCCAGGCGGCAATCGCCGCTTGATCTAAGCCAGCGCCATCTGCCGTGAGTAGCGCACTGCCAATTTTAACCACCCATCGTTTCGCTTGGGACACTCGGCCCCACGCATTATCTAGTCCCGACAATTAAAAACCCCCGCGCTAATCCCTGATGAAGTGATCATCAAGACACATAGAAAACCTCAGCCTCGCCATCATCGTCTTCGTCGTCATCATCTGAATCCCGCTCTGCTCGTTTCTGGGCGCGTAACTCATGGTAAGCGCGTATACACAAGCGAGCTTCTTTTTCCATCTTTGCCTTAATTGCCTGCTCTTTTTCAGCGGACTCTGGATCTTCAGTCTCTTTTCTATTGCGCTGCTCGATATAGTCCATAATTGCACCGCTTAATTCCTGCGTACCCTGTTTCTGAATCGCCGACACTTTGAATACAGGACCGTCCCAAGATAACTGCTCTAATAAAGCGTTACATCGATCTTCGCGCTCCTCGGCCGGAATTAAATCAAGCTTATTCAACACCAGCCAGCGGTCTCGCTGAGCCAAAGTCGGACTAAATTTTTCTAGCTCATTTGCAATACTACGTACCGCTTGCACCGGATCAGATTCATCAAGTGGCGCCATATCAACCATATGCAACAACAAGCGGGTACGTGCAACATGTCTTAAAAACTGAAATCCTAATCCAGCCCCTTCAGAAGCGCCTTCGATAAGCCCAGGAATATCTGCAATCACGAAACTACGATGCTTTTCGACGCTAACCACACCTAGATTTGGCACCAAGGTAGTAAAGGGATAATCCGCCACTTTAGGCCTTGCCGCAGAAACTGCTCTAATCAAAGTGGACTTACCCGCATTCGGCATACCCAACAAACCCACATCCGCGATAACTTTCAGCTCTAATTTGAGTTGGCGAGATTCGCCAAGTGTGCCATCGCTGGTTTGCCGTGGAGTTCGATTCACACTCGACTTAAAACGCGCGTTACCCAAACCATGGAACCCGCCTTTAGCAATAACAAATTGCTGCCCAACCGTCGTCATATCAACCAATAATTCCAATGTATCCTTATCGATTACCGAGGTACCCACCGGAATCTGCAGCACTAAATTTGCTCCGCCGGCTCCTGTACAGTTTCGACCACGACCATTTTGGCCTGACTCCGCGCTGTAACGTGGTTGATAGCGAAAATCCACTAAGGTATTAATAGCATCGCTAGCTTCCAGAATAACCGAACCACCGTCACCACCATCACCACCGTCGGGGCCACCCTTGGGTCGATACTTTTCACGCAAAAAACTGAGACAGCCATTACCGCCTTTGCCTGCTTCTACGGTGATGTTCGCTTCATCAATAAATTTCATAATTTTAGTGTAACCTGTAATAGCGCCAAAATCAGCTTGATCTCATGTTGACCAAAAGCTCATAACAGTCAAAAAAAAACCCCGCGATGCGGGGCTTTTTCTAATGCTGATTTTCGCTAAGCACTCGCTTCAATACTGACAAATCGTCGATTGTTGGGACCCTTAACTTCAAATTTCACCAATCCATCTTTTAATGCAAACAGGGTATGGTCTCGACCACAGCCTACATTGCTTCCCGGATGGAATTTAGTTCCACGCTGACGAACTATAATACTACCTGCCGTCACTAACTGGCTACCATAACGTTTGACACCAAGGCGTTTCGATTCCGAATCGCGACCGTTACGGGTACTACCACCTGCCTTCTTGTGAGCCATGACTAATCCTCGCTTTCTGCTTCTGCTTTCTTCTTACGGGTTGCTGTACCAAACTTGATGCCAGTGATTTTAATTTCCGTAAACCACTGACGATGGCCCATATGCTTTAAATGATGCTTACGACGTCTGAACTTGATGATATTCACCTTGTCCGCGCGACCGTGAGAAACAATCTCTGCGCTCACCTTACTACCCGCTACAAAAGGCTCACCAATTTTAACCTGATCGCCTTCGCCTACCATCAATACTTCATCGAAATCTAAAACCGAACCAGTCTCAAGGTCGAGCTTTTCCACCTTAAGGGTTTCGCCTTCTTGGACACGATGTTGTTTGCCACCACTTTTAATTACTGCGTACATAACCTTACTCCGAAATTCTGCTCGTCCTATTGTACCCGTAGCGCCCAAACCCAAAGTCCGAAGCGAAAAAGCCTGTTGTAATTCTGATATCAGGGACGAGGTCAACAGGGGGCGCAATTTTACGGCATCGATTGCCTCCAATCAAGCGTAAAACCATAAATAAAACAGGATATTGTCGGAAATTTTGCGCCGCCCCAAAATAAGCAGTGATTATAGTCCATAATAAGGCTATTCGTCAGGCTTGATATTGACAGCCAAAGCCTTGCCACCTAGTATTCATGCCCTAATTTGCTGGCTTTAACCTATGGATTCGAAACCAATTTTTTCGATGGTTGCAGCCGATTTTGAGGCAGTCAATCAGTTAATTCTTGGCCAGCTTCACTCGGATGTTCAGCTTGTCGAGACCATCAGTCAATACCTCGTGGACGGCGGCGGTAAACGCATTCGTCCGCTGTTAGTATTGCTAGCCGCCAATTGCTGCGGCTATCAAGGCAGCAATCATTCCTTGTTAGCTGCTATTATTGAATTCCTACATACCGCAACCCTATTGCATGATGATGTGGTCGACACCTCCGAATTACGACGCGGTCGCTCCACCGCCAATGCCGTTTGGGGTAACGCCCCCAGCGTACTGGTTGGCGACTTCCTCTATTCACGCGCCTTTCAAATGATGGTCGAACTGGGCGACATGCGTATTATGTCAATCCTGGCTCACAGTACTAACCAAATTTCCGAAGGTGAGGTGCGGCAGCTCGCCAATGTGCGTAATGCTGAACTTACCCAGCAGGAATACCGCGATGTCATTAAGGCAAAAACTGCGATACTCTTCGAGGCCTCATCCTATACTGCAGCGGTATTAAGCCAGGTCGACAACCGACAAGAGCAGGCACTTAAAGATTATGGCCTGCATTTGGGCATGACTTTCCAACTTATTGATGACGTCCTCGATTACGAGGGCGATGCCAAGAAAATGGGTAAAAATGTCGGGGATGACCTTGCGGAAGGCAAAGTAACGCTGCCTTTAATTTACACCATGGAAAACAGCAACGAAACCGAACTAAAACTAATACGCGACACAATTACCAATGGTAATTCCACCGCTGCTGAACAAGAAATTATAGCTCTGGTTAATGCCTGCGGCGCCATCGACTTCGCCAAAGAGCAAGCACAACTAGAAGCTCAGCAGGCCGTTCTTCAATTGGAAACTCTTCCTAATAACCAATACCGCGACGCGCTGGAAAATCTGGTCGCGTTGGCTGTCAATCGAAATAATTAATGTGTAAAATCCGCACCGAGTCGGAGTGTGGCGCAGCCTGGTAGCGCACCTCGTTCGGGACGAGGGGGTCGGAGGTTCAAATCCTCTCACTCCGACCAATTAAATCAAACTACTGTCTTACAGCGACTTTCTGTGGCGCTCAGCCCATTCTGAACAATTAGTTACCCAATAATAGAAAAATCTATCTCACTGTAACCAGCTAAACTGACAGGCATAAAAAAGCCCAGACATCGCTGGGCTTTCAAAATAGGCGATTGTGCTTATTTTATTTTAGCTTCTTTATAAAGCACATGCTTACGAACCACTGGATCATATTTTTTGATTTCCATCTTATCGGGCATGTTACGCTTATTTTTGGTAGTGGTATAAAAATGCCCAGTACCTTCAGATGAAACCAATTTAATTTTTTCGCGCATCTTTTAATTCCTTAAAATTTTCGTACCGGCAATATAGATATTTAGCTTATGCTTTGCGAGCGCGGATATCGGACAATACTTTCTCAATACCCTGCTTATCAATAATTCTCATACCTTTAGAAGATACTCGCAGCTTGACGAATCGCTTCTCTGATTCAACCCAAAATCGATGCATATGCAGGTTTGGCAAAAACCGACGGCGCGTCTTGTTGTGTGCATGTGATACGTTATTTCCAGTAACCGGACGCTTTCCGGTAACCTGACATACTTTAGACATTGTTACGTCCTTAACTTAATTAAATCTTTTAATACGTCGCCTAATGTTCATTGGGCAACCGCAAAGGGGACGCATTTATACCAGAACAGTCAATGGTTGACAAGCCATACCTAGACTTTTTCGAGCCGTGAAGAAGCTGCTCCTGCATCAGAGTTGCAATTCATATCAACCCACGCTCAGCAAAGGAAATAACCTCCCCATCCCCAACTATCATATGGTCAAGTACTCGCACATCCACCAGCTCTAGCGCCGACTGTATGCCCCGCGTGATCGTTTGATCGGCTCTGCTCGGCTCCGCCACTCCGGAGGGGTGGTTGTGCGCCAAAATGACTGCAGCCGCATTGTGCTTTAATGCGGTCTTCACCAATTCACGTGGATAGACGCTAGCACCATCCACAGTACCAAAGAAGTGCGTATGAAAATGGATCAGTCGATGCTGACTATCCAAATAAAGGCACGCAAATACTTCCTGCTGGTAGGCACGCATAGTGACGGATAGAAATTCTCTGGTTACATCGGGGCTGGTGATTTCGACTCCGTTCTGCATACGTTCAGCCAAATGGCGGTGAGCCATTTCCAAGATCGCTTGCAATTGCGCATACTTGGCTAACCCCAAACCAGGTTGCGCGGAGAAGCTTTGAAAGTCAGCCTCTAAAATCCCTCTCAGACCACCAAAAGATAGTAATAAACGGCGAGCTAAGTCAACTGCAGTTAACCCTGGTATCCCAGTACGGAGAAAAATGGCAAGCAACTCCGCATCTGAGAGGGCCGCTGCACCAGCCTTGATTAATTTTTCTCGGGGCCTCTCGGCTTCTGGCCATTCCCTAATTGCCATAGTCACATCCTTGTCATAGTGATTATCTTATTTAACCTGTTTATTATTTAACCTTTGCTGAACACTTATCCTTTCTCTGCATTCAAGCTCCGCTTGGCGACCTTGAAAAAGCCGATAATGCATTGCCGGGCCTGTTATCCAATCCAAAGCAATGGTATCTTAATCCATTCATTCAATAACACCATAATTTCTCGATGCACCGTCTCACTAACAAACAGATTTTACTCGGCATTACTGGCGGCATTGCCGCCTACAAAAGCGCAGAACTATCACGTCTCCTAATAGATGCCGGCGCTACTGTTCGCGTAGTAATGACGCAGGCTGCACAAGAATTTATTACACCCCTAACGATGCAAGCGCTAACTGGAAATCCGGTTCACACCAAGCTGCTTGACCCCAGCACTGAGGCGGGCATGGGGCATATCGAGCTGGCGCGCTGGGCGGATATTATTTTGATCGCCCCCGCCAGCGCAAATTTTATGGCGCGATTAGCACAGGGACGAGGTGATGATCTATTAACAACCCTGTGCTTGGCATCGAGAGCGCCGATTGCTTTAGCTCCAGCTATGAATCAAGCAATGTGGCAAGATGTCAACACTCAACGCAACCTAAGGAGACTGCAGGAAGACGGCAAAATTATCATGGGGCCTGGGCACGGAGCACAAGCTTGTGGTGATGTTGGCCCCGGAAGGATGTTGGAACCTGCTGAATTACTAAGACTAACCGCCAATCAATTTGAACAATATGCATTGAGCGGTAAACACCTAGTGATCACCGCAGGACCGACACGCGAAGCAATCGACCCAGTTCGATACATTACCAATAATAGCTCTGGAAAAATGGGTTATGCGCTCGCTGAAGCCGCTGTTGAGGCTGGCGCAAAAGTAACGCTGATCAGTGGGCCAGTATCGCTATCACCACCACCAAGGGTAAAGCTAGAAGCCGTTATTAGTGCGCAGCAGATGTATGAGTCGGCACTACGCTTGGCTCCAGTCTGCGATATCTTTATTGCTTCAGCGGCAGTTGCCGATTATAGCCCATTGCGTGTTGCTCCTCAGAAAATAAAAAGCTCTCCTGACACTATGAGGATTGAGCTGAAGAAGACATTGGATATCGTAGCGGCGGTAGCGGCGATACCGGACAAACCCTATACAGTGGGATTTGCCGCAGAAACCCAGGATTTGATTAGCTACGCTCAAAATAAATTAAAAAACAAGAAGCTTGATATGATTGTGGCAAACGACGTTTCTACCAAGGGTATCGGCTTTGACAGCGATGATAACGCGGTCACGCTGATTTGGCCGGAGCGTAGCATCAATCTAGAACAATCATCCAAACGCCAAATTGCGCGCCAAATAATTACCGCTATTTCCCAACAAATCAACCTCACAAAAAAAATAAACTATGCAAAAACTTCAGATTAAAATTCTCGATCCCCGTATTGGCAATGAAATACCCCTACCAGAATATGCAACGCAAGGCTCCGCCGGGCTCGACTTACGCGCCTGCATTGATCAGGACATAGCACTCGCGCCAGGGCAAACGCTATTAATTCCGACCGGACTAGCAATCTACCTACAAGACCCGCAATACGCAGCCATGCTACTACCTCGATCCGGCCTCGGACATAAACATGGCATCGTCTTGGGTAATTTGGTAGGTTTAATCGATTCGGATTATCAAGGACAATTAATGGTTTCTTGTTGGAATCGTGGAGAAGCAAGCTACACTATAAAGGTTGGCGAACGCATCGCCCAAATGATCATTGTCCCGGTTATCCAAGCTCAGTTTGAAGTGGTAGAAGAATTTATTTCTACTGAGCGGGCCGATGGAGGCTTCGGCCATACTGGAGGGCACTAATTTATTAGCATATCGACTATGCACAAACAGCTTTAGGGTAGGGGGATAACTTGTCAAAAACAAAAACTGCGGCATCACCCAACGACGCCCGCAAGGCGATTGAACCCGATCAGAGTTTGTTCAAGTTTAGCTTTTTCAGCTTGCTTGGTTCGGTGGCGGCACTCGCTGTTACTGCCTTTTTACTATTTACGCTGGTTATTAATGGCAGTAACAAGCAACTTACCGCAACTTTTTTTCAATCCTATGCGCAAACCTATACGAATTATTTCAACCAGAAGCTTGCGCAGCTACAACATCAGTTAGCGCACATCTCGACGCAAACAGAACTCGCAAAGGTATTACAGCAACAGAATCTTCAAGCAATTGCCGATGCTGAAAAAGTTATTACCGCTAATATTCCTGACCTCATTAAGGTCAAACTGTTACCCTATAGCGGCGCCAGCCTGAACCGGGAAAAATATCAACTTAGTTTTCGGGAAGTGGATATGGTTAACCGTGCCGAACAGGGTGACGAGGTCTCGGCAGAATCTCACTCCTATGAAGGCGAGACAGTAATTCGCATGGTGCAGGCGGTTAAAACCCTTAAAAAAGATACGATTGCAGGTGTAATACTGGCTACTTATCACCTGAATGCACTCCAAAATCAATTAAATAACTTTGACACCAGCAACGGCGCTATGCGCTTGGAACAAGTATTTCGCGGCAGTGAACCGCAAACACTGATTCACCTCGGTGCCAGCTTTAACCCCAATGAGCCCATTCTTGACCTAAAGCTTGATGCCCCGCACCTGCGCGTGCAATTTCAACCTTCTACCAAATTGGCGCAAGCCAATAGCCTTTCCAACCTCTCCTTCTGGCTACCTCTGGCTTTTGCTTTGATTGGCGTAACTCTAAGTATCCTATTCTCATATTTAAAACTCAGAACAAGCGTCCGCAGTGATGCCATTAGTTTGATTAATTATTCTCGCGCCCTCATCAATGGCGAAGAAGAAGCCACGCCCAAATTTTCCCTGAGCCTGTTCCACAGTATGGCTCGTACGCTGGCAAATACTGAGCACGACAAAGCACTAGACAATGAAATTGCTAAACCCGTAGCAGCTGAAAATTTTGCTGACTCTCAGGCAGTGCCGGCTGACGCGATGGAAGTTGACGAGTTGCTGGATACTGAGCTGGAAGATGAGGACATTCTCGACCTTGATTTAGATACCTTGGTAAACCCTTCTACGGTCAGAAATGACATCACCTTAAGCGAGGAGAATACGACTGATAATCAACCCGCCATTTCCCCGCGAGAAATTTCCGCCAGTATATTCCGCGCCTATGACATTCGTGGCATCGTCGATGAAACTTTGGATACCGATGTCGCCTACCGCCTGGGCCAGGCAGTGGGAACCGTAGCGAAAATCAAAGGCAATGACTCTGTCGTAGTCGGCGCTGACGGGCGTTTATCCAGCCCGGAATTATGTGCCGCGCTGGTCCGAGGACTGCGTGATAGTGGTAGCGATGTGATTAATATTGGAACCGTGCCCACTCCAATGGTTTACTTCGCGACCAATGTCACTGAAGCTAAGTCAGGCATTATGATTACCGGCAGTCATAATCCGTCAAATTACAACGGCTTTAAAATTGTGGTTGATGGCAACACCTTGGCTGGCCAAGAAATTCAATCTCTGCGTCAAATGATCGAAAGAAATCAGTTTAACTCTGGCAACGGAGCCTTGGATGATTTGGATATCCTGGGCAATTATATCGAACAAATCACCAGCGATATTGCAATTGGCAAACCATTAAAGGTCGTACTCGACTGCGGTAATGGTGTTGCTGGCGTAGTTGCGCCAAAACTGATCGAGGCCTTGGGCTGCGAAGTAATCCCCCTTTACTGCGAAATAGACGGTCGATTTCCGAATCATCATCCTGATCCGGGCAAACCAGAAAACCTCAAGGATTTAATCGACACCGTGTTAGCTCAGCAGGCTGATATCGGCTTGGCCTTTGACGGTGATGGTGACCGCCTGGGAGTGGTTACTAATCGCGGCAATATCATCTGGCCAGATCGATTAATGATGCTGTTTGCTAAAGACGTCGCCTCGCGCAATCCCGGTGCTGATATCATTTTCGACGTTAAGTGTTCTCGACGCTTAGCCGGCCTGATTAGTAATTACGGCGGGCGGCCCATCATGTGGAAAACGGGGCATTCTCTGATTAAGGCCAAAATGCGAGAAACCGGAGCCTTGCTTGCGGGCGAAATGAGCGGTCACATATTTTTTAAAGAACGCTGGTTTGGGTTTGACGATGGCATCTACAGCGCAGCCCGACTATTGGAAATTCTTGGGCTCGACGAAAGAGATGCTGACACCCTTTTTGAGGCATTTCCAGACGATATCAGCACGCCGGAGATTAATATTAAAGTGACGGACGAAAGCAAATTCGATATCGTGTCTCAACTACAACAGGAAGCGAATTTTGCTGACGCCGAAGTAATAACCATTGACGGCATCCGCGCCGACTTTGACAATGGCTGGGGTCTGGTGCGGGCCTCCAATACCACACCCGTTTTGGTACTGCGTTTCGGCGCAGACGATGAGGCTGCCCTGGCGCAGATACAAAGCCGATTTAAACAAGCATTACTCGCCGTGGCTCCTGATCTCAAGATTCCTTTTTAACGATAGACTTACGAGAATTATTGGCCATGTGACTTTGGCTAACTTTGAATTAAGGTAAAAATGTCCGACCCTAATGAATTACAACTAATCCCCAGAGTTCTCCTGGAAGCGCTACCCTATATTCAACGCTTTAGTGGCAAAACTATCGTGATCAAATACGGCGGCAACGCCATGATCGATAAAGAGCTCAAAAACAGCTTTGCCCGAGATATTGTCCTGCTCAAGCATGTCGGCATCAACCCTGTTGTGGTACATGGTGGCGGGCCTCAAATTGGCTCCTATTTACAAAAACTTAATATCGAATCACATTTTTTTGATGGTATGCGCGTCACCGATAGTGAAACCATGGATGTGGTGGAGATGGTATTAGGGGGCCTCGTCAATAAGGAAATTGTTAATCTGATGAATCAGAACGGCGGCAAAGCGGTGGGACTAACCGGTAAAGATGGCCATTTTATTAAAGCTAGAAAACTGCAAGTTACTCGTAAAACCCCCGAAATGGAGGCCTCTGAAATAGTGGATATCGGACATGTCGGAGAAGTTACCTGTATTAATTCAAGCGTGGTGGATATGTTGGTGAACAGTGATTTCATTCCTGTTATCGCACCGATTGGCGTCGGAGAAGATGGTGTTTCCTACAACATCAATGCTGATCTAGTGGCTGGCAAAGTTGCCGAGCAGCTTAAGGCTGAAAAATTAATTTTACTGACAAATACCGCAGGGCTACTGGATAAATCGGGTAAAGTGTTGACGGGGCTAGACCCCGAGCAAGTGAAAGCGCTTATTGCGGACGGCACTATTTACGGCGGCATGTTGCCTAAAATACGTTGCGCTTTGGACGCAGTAGCTGGCGGAGTCACCAGCAGCCACATTATAGATGGGCGTGTTCCTCACGCGACTTTACTGGAGATTCTTACCGACAAGGGTATAGGCACTCTCATCACCCATCAGCAACAATAAATAAGTTTCTCTTTTAATAAGCATACTCGGCTGACAGATCAGCGTCTGCCGAGTAAGATTATGCAGTCCAAAGAATAAATCTGGTGTTTCGAAATCACTTATGACAAAAGCTAAAACATCACGCCGAGAAATCATTTTGCAAACGCTAGCACAGATGCTGGAATCACACCCAGGCCAGAGGGTGACGACAGCGGCGTTGGCACAACAGGTAGGAGTATCCGAAGCCGCTCTCTACCGACATTTTCCCAGCAAGACCAAAATGTTTGAGGCGCTGATAGAATTTGTCGAAGACACCCTTTTTTCACGCATTAGAATTATTTTAAATGAAGAAAATGCAGCCGCTGCGCGCTGTGAAAGAATGCTTTCTCTTATTGTTAACTTTGCGGCAAAAAATCCTGGCCTATGCCGACTACTCACGGGAGATGCATTAACTGGTGAAAATGAACGCTTGCGCGCACGCACGTCACAGGTTTTTGAGCGTTTGGAAACACAACTGAAACAGATTTTACGACAAGCGGAAGTACAGGAAAATCTCGTTGTTTCTCAATCAGTTACCGCTACAGCAAACCTACTACTCGCTTGGGTAGAGGGCAGAATTATTCAATTTGTGAGAAGTGGCTTCAAACAGGCGCCAAACGAAATGTGGCCTGAGCAATGGCGGTTAATTTCTGCTGATTTATTTAGTCAGGAAAAGTTTGCGTATTTAACTGAGTCATAACCTAACCACGAGCTGGTTGCACGTTACCTGAGTATTCTGACTCCAAAAAAATCGTCTGCTGCAATATAAATCACTTGCTTTTTGCTGACTGAGTTGCGATCGGTTCGTCGCCAAACAATAAATAACCCAACCGCTTAATGTCCTGCTCAAACGCTTGACGCACTTGTTCCTTCTCCTTCTTTTTCAGTTCTATCGCTTGCTCCGCATCACTTATTTTTTCTTCCAGCGTTTTTAACGTATCCAAAATTTCCTTGGGTATGTCACGATTGGTTCGCTCTAGTTCCGCTGCCTGAGCCTGTAGGTTAGCCACCTTCTTTTTGTACGAAAGAATGTTGGCTTCCTGAATATTCATAAAATTATCAAATTCTAAAAGCTTGCGTTCACGCACACGCTCGACATCTTCTATCGAGCTATAGAACCTTAATAACGCTTCATCCTTAGAGCGTTGCATTTCAGTTTGGTGTCTGATCTCGGCTTCACGCAGCAATTCTTTTGAGCGCTCGTCTAAAACTTTTTTCGGTAATACCACCTCAACTACGCGACCTTGGTCATTCAGCATTTCGTAGCCGTTTTCAACAAACTGCGGTGGAATTGAATAGCCGATATGCGTGATCCCGGTATTATCTCGATAGCGATAACTGAATCCCGCCGACCACACCGGCTGTAACATCAGGAAAAGTAACGTGACTGTGACAAAATATTTCAATTTGGCACCTGGCATATTAGGTTATTTTACATCTACAAAGATCACATTGCTTGTGGGAGCACCCCTACAAAACTTTGGCTTTGCTTTCAAAGGTTAGTTCAAATTAATCATACAGGCAAAACCGGCAGAATATAATTTTAATTCACGCCATAACGAGCGCGATAAGTCTGCAGGTCTTCCAGCAAACCAGAAACGTCCGCTCGTTCATTAAAGTAGTCCACCAGATCGTTGAGGTTAATAATGCTGATAACAGGAATACCGAAGTCCCGCTCCACCTCTTGGATAGCAGAGAGTTGTCCCTGACCTTTTTCTTGTCGATTCAACGCAATGACTACGGCGGCGGGAGTTGCACCATTCTGCTTGATTAGTTGCATTACCTCACGGATTGCCGTACCGGCGGTTATCACATCATCGATAATTAAAATCCTGCCACGCATTGGCGCCCCGACTAGCTGTCCACCTTCACCGTGTTGTTTTTTCTCTTTGCGGTTAAAGACGTAGGGGATATCTAAATGATACTCATTAGCCAATGCCACTGCTGTAGTAGCCACCAAAGGTATACCTTTATAAGCGGGACCGAGCATGACGTCATACTTTATTCCAGACGCTTGTATCGCAGAGGCATAAAAACGCCCTAATTGAGCAAGTGCTGCACCGCTATTAAAAAGACCGGCATTAAAAAAATAAGGACTTATCCGTCCTGATTTTAGGGTGAACTCGCCAAAACACAACACCTGCTGTTTAATAGCGAAATCAATAAAGCTACGTTGATAATCCTGCATCAATCATTAATCCAACAGATTTAAATGAATATAGTTTATTTCTCTAGTGCTAGTTGCTGCAGGGTAACAAGCTCGGCAATCCCCTGCTGCGCCAGCATTAACATTCCCTGTAGCTCTTCTGCGCTAAAGGCGCCGTCTTCAGCTGTCCCCTGCACCTCCACGAAGCCTGCCTGTTCGGTCATGATAACATTCATGTCTGTTTGCGCCTTGGAGTCTTCGGCGTAATCCAAATCCAACACCGGCTGCCCCTGATAAATACCCACAGAGACGGCGGCGATCAAATGTTTGATCGGATTTTCTTTGATTTTGCCTCGTTCCATCAACAGTTTTACGGCATCTACCAGCGCCACACAGCCACCAGTAATGGCCGCAGTGCGGGTGCCTCCATCGGCTTGAATAACATCACAATCGATAACAATAGTATTTTCACCCAACTTTTTCAGATCTATCGCAGCACGCAGGGAACGGCCTATGAGGCGCTGAATCTCCACAGTGCGACCACCTTGTTTACCGCGCGCAGCTTCTCGCCCCATACGCGAACCAGTAGAGCGCGGCAACATGCCATATTCAGCGGTGATCCAACCTTCCCCTTTGCCCTTTAAAAAGCTTGGCACGCCAGAATCAATACTCGCCGTGCAGATCACTTTGGTATCGCCAAACTCCACTAATACCGAGCCCTCTGCATGTTTAGTATAGCCGCGGCTAATGTTGATTGGTCTTAATTGATCTGTCGTTCTACCGCTTGGACGCATGCGTTTTTCCTGTCTCTGGTCAACATAAAGTGCAGCATTATACCCTGTTCTAGCGGTATAATGTTGCTGGATTTTAGAAACCGCGTAACCACAAAAACCTGCCTTTAGGGAGTTTTAATGACCATCAGTATGACCGCCTTTGCGCGCCAGGAAGCACAAACTGAATGGGGTGTATTAATCTGGGAAATACGATCAGTTAACCATCGTTACTTAGAAACGCAGTTTCGCTTACCGGAAAACTTTAGAGAGTTAGAGCCACCGTTACGTGAATTACTACGCAAAAAATTATCCCGCGGCAAAATAGAATCAAGTTTGTTTTACCGCAACACCAACGAAGATTCCGCAAGTTTAAAAATTGACACGGAGCTTCTTAACCAGCTGCAACAAGCCTTAGCCCAAGTCAGCCAACATACGGGGGCAGCGGAAAGCTGTAATTCTCTGGAGTTGTTAAAGTGGCCAGGGGTTTTACAAACGGCTGACATCGAATATGACAAGGTTAAGAAAACGGCCTTTCAGCTTTACCAAGATGCACTCAAACAACTGGTGGATATGCGCAAACAAGAAGGGAGCGCTCTCGCTAAATTTATTGAGCAACGGCTGGCAAGCATCGACAAAGTAACCACCGATATTCGGGGTAAAATCCCCAAGGTGCTGGATCAGCAAAAACAAAGACTGATCAGTCGCTATGAAGAACTGTGCATCAATCTTGATTCTTCACGTATTGAGCAAGAAATGGCTCTGCTGATACAGAAAGCTGATGTAGAGGAGGAACTTGACCGCTTAAAAACGCATGTTAAGGAAGTCAAACGCACCTTAAAACAATCCGGTGCCGTTGGCCGCCGCTTGGATTTTTTGATGCAGGAACTTAACCGCGAAGCTAACACGCTTTCATCTAAAGCGATTGATACCGATATTACTCAAGCAGCAGTGGAGCTTAAGGTTTTAATTGAACAGATGCGTGAGCAAATCCAAAACATAGAATAGGAAGACAATGGGTATAATGACAAATCCCCCCGGTACACTTTTTATCATCTCCGCTCCTTCTGGAGCCGGAAAGACCAGTTTAGTGCGCGCGCTGATCGAAAAAGTGCCTTCCATTGTGGTCTCCGTTTCTTTCACAACTCGACCAAAACGGGCGGGCGAGGAAGATGGCGTTCATTATAATTTCGTTTCAAAACAAACCTTTGAAGAAATGCTAGAACAAAGTGATTTTCTGGAATACGCCACGGTCTTTGGCAACAAATATGGCACCTCGCAAAGCCGCGTTGAGAAACAGCTAGCAGCAGGCCAGGATGTTATTTTGGAAATTGACTGGCAGGGTGCTGCACAGGTGCGCCGGTTAATGCCGGCAAGCGTGGGCATTTTTATTTTGCCACCCTCCAAGCAAACGCTCAGAGCCCGGCTGGAATCTCGCGGACAGGATGATCAGTCAACCATTGAGCATCGTACGGCGCAGGCGGTGGATGAAATGTCCCATTATGCAGAGTATGACTATCTGCTGGTCAACGATCAGTTCGATGAAGCACTGCGACAACTTATCGCTATTGTGGAGTCTCGTCGTCTTTCCATCACCAAGCAACAAAGCGCGCTCAAAGAGTTACTCTCTGAGCTGTTGGCATAGCATTATTATGCTTAAGGAAGCCCTGATTAAGTCCTTATGTTTGACGGGAACACACTAAATTAAGTAAACTTGCCGCCCTAATTTGGGAACCTCCCAATTGGGCGGATAACTGAATCACACCTCCAAGGTAATTAAAGTATGGCGCGTATCACTGTAGAAGATTGTTTGGGTAACGTTGAAAATCGTTTTGAACTGGTAATGCTGGCCACCAAGAGAGCGCGTCAAATAGCGACCGGTGGCAAAACACCGTTGGTCAAGGAAGACAGCGATAAACCTACGGTAATCGCTTTACGTGAAATTGCCGAAGGCTTGATAACCCCGGCACTGCTGAAGCAATCCAACAAATTCGATGACGACGAATATGAAATGGATGTCTTCGAAGAAAAAGTCAGCCCTGTTGACGCGGATATTGATTTAGAACTATCGCAAGTGCTAGCGCAAACAGATATCGACGAAGCCGATGAAGTTAATGATTCCGATCAGGAAGAGGAATAACTCACTTAACACTCCCATCATATCCGCTTTTCTGGCGCCGTTTACCGATAATTGAAACGGCGCTGTCGAGATTTGAACCAGCAGCCCTAAATAATCTCGCTTGCCTCTAGCAAATTCCGCCACCCTTTGATAGTTTCATGTCATAGTTGCTAAAGCCTGAGTCTGGGCTTCACGTATGCTATTTGTTTTCGGAGCGGGCCTTGCTGTCAATCTTAGAGTTTTCAGACCAACTAATCAGCTATCTTGAGCCTGATCAAATTGATCAGGTGAAGCATGCCTACTATTATGCCGAGCAGGCGCACGATGGTCAGCTCCGCCAATCAGGCGATCCCTACATCACTCACCCTCTCGCGGTCGCCAAAATTCTTGCCGAAATGCAGATGGATCATCAAAGTTTGATGGCCGCATTGCTCCATGATGTCATTGAGGATACGGGTGTTAGTAAGGCAGCACTGGCGAAACAGTTTAATACGACAGTGGCCGAGCTGGTGGACGGGGTTAGTAAATTAACCCATTTGGAGTTTGAAACCATCGCCGAAGCGCAGGCGGAAAATTTCCAGAAAATGGCGCTCGCTATGGCGGAAGATATTCGTGTCATCCTGATTAAACTGGGAGACCGGCTGCATAATATGCGTACGCTAAATGCGTTGAACCCTGAAAAACGCCGCCGCATAGCCCGCGAAACACTCGATCTTTATGCGCCAATTGCGAACCGCCTTGGTATGAATAACGTTCGCATAGAGTTGGAGGAGCTAGGTTTCAAAGCACTGCACCCAATGCGCGCCGAGCGCATTCAGCAGGCCGTCAAAAAAGCCCGGGGCAATCGCAAAGAGATTCTCAGTCAAATTCAAACTGCGCTCTCCGACTGTTTAGAACAAGAGGGTTTGCCGGGTCGGGTGATAGGTCGTGAAAAACATCTTCATGGTATTTATCAAAAAATGCGAGCACGCGGCAAATCCTTTAATGACATTATGGATGTCTATGCGTTTCGTATCATTACCGACACGGTGGATGACTGTTATCGTATTCTAGGGGCTGTACACAATCTCTATAAGCCGGTGGAAGGTCGCTTCAAGGATTATATTGCAATTCCCAAGGGCAACGGCTACCAGTCCCTGCACACAACACTTTTCGGCATGCACGGCGTACCCATAGAGATTCAGATTCGCACCCGCGAAATGGAAGAAATGGGCAACAATGGCATCGCCGCCCATTGGCTCTATAAAAGTAACGGGGATACTGATCATAACCATGTGCGCGCCCGACAATGGGTAAAGGATTTGCTGGAAATGCAGCAACGCGCCGGTAACTCCCTTGAATTTATTGAAAACGTTAAGACTGAACTGTTCCCACATGAGGTTTACGTATTTACCCCAAAGGGAAAAATTTTGGAGGTACCACTTGGCGCTACACCGGTTGATTTTGCCTATGCCGTACACACGGATATCGGTAATACCTGCGTTGCCTGTCGTATTAACCGTCGACTAGCACCACTGAGCACGCCATTGCAAAGCGGCCAAACCGTCGAGATTATTACCGCACCGAGCGCTCGCCCCAATCTCGCTTGGCTTAACTTCGTCATCACCGGTAAAGCCCGCAGCGGTATTCGCCACTTCCTCAAACACCAAAAACATTCTGAGGCAATTGCGTTAGGCAAACGGCTATTAAGTAAAGCATTGCTGGACATGAATGTTGCGCTCGAAAACCTTACCGAGGAACAAATCGGGAAAATATTACAAAGTCCCGGTGCTTCCTCAATGCAAGATATCTATGCTGATATCGGGCTAGGTGATCGTATGGCTTACGCGATAGCACGCTTGCTCGTTGATGGCCATCAGGGAACCTCATCAAAACAAAAATCCTCATCGAATTTCACCATCCAAGGCACTGAAGGCATGGTGGTAAGTTTTGCCAAATGCTGTCATCCCATCCCCGGTGATCCTATAATTGGCCACCTCAGTGTCGGCAAGGGCATGGTCATTCACCGTGAAACGTGCCGCAATATTAAGGAATACAGAAATAATCCGGAAAAATGTGTACTGGTCAACTGGGATGATAAAGTGGTGGGTGAATTCAATGTCGCTCTGCGCATTGAAGTGATTAACCAAAGAGGTATCGTCGCCAGTATTGCGACTCTGGTGACCGCTGCAGACGCCAATATTGAAAAAATCAGTATCGAAGAAAAAGATGCCAGGTTGAGTCTTCTCCATATGGAATTATATGTTAAAGACCGCCTTCACTTGGCACGGGTGATGCGTAGAATCCGCAACAATAATGCGGTCAACCGAATTTCACGAGCCCGCAACTAAAACAATCAATTACCCTCTATTATCAAGGAGTCATAATGAGCAATCGTTCTGTCATTTCAACCTCAAACGCACCAGCAGCCATCGGCACCTATTCGCAGGCAGTCAAAGCCGGAAATACCGTTTATCTTTCAGGCCAAATTCCGCTGGATCCAAGTACGATGACGCTGGCCGTTGGTATTGAAAACCAAATCGAGCAAGTGTTTAAAAATTTATCAGCAGTCGCAGAAGCTTCGGGCGGTGGATTGAAGGATATTGTTAAGCTTAATATTTTCCTCACCGATCTAAGTCACTTCGCGCTCGTCAATGAAACCATGGCAAAATATTTCAGTCAGCCTTATCCGGCCCGCGCCGCCATTGGCATCAACAGTCTACCCAAAGACTCGTTGGTTGAAATGGACGCGATCCTAGTGCTCAGCGAATAATAGTCACCTGTTTAAGGCATCCGATCAGTGACCCTGACAGAACTACGTTATCTCGTATCACTCGCCCGATTAAAACATTTCGGGCGTGCTGCTGAATATTGTCATGTCACACAGCCCACACTCAGTATCGCCGTCAAGAAATTGGAGGAAGAACTGGGGGTGCCGCTTTTCGAGCGCCTTAAAAACACAGTCCATCTGACACCGCAGGGGCAACAAATTGTAAAACAAGCCGAACGGGTATTGGGTGAAGCCGATATCTTGCAGGCCCTCGCGCAAGCAAACCAAGATCCACTCAAAGGTTCTCTGAAACTCGGGGCTATTTTCACCATCGGCCCGTACCTCTTTCCTCACATTATTCCACAATTACAAAAGCTCGCACCGGAAATGCCGCTCTACATCGAAGAGAACTACACGGCAAAATTGCGGGAAAAACTCAGGTTGGGCGAACTGGATGTGATTATTATCTCGTTACCCTTTACTGAGCAGGACGTATTGACACAAACGCTTTACGATGAACCCTTTGTGCTCTTGCTTCCGCCAAGCCATGCCTTATCAGCGGAAGCAACAGTTGCCTGCGAAGCACTGAATGCGGAGCAGTTGTTGCTCTTGGGGGAAGGCCATTGCTTTCGGGACCAGGTATTACAGGCCTGCCCAAACATTCAGCACAAATACGGAGAATCGAAGGATGCGGCGAGTATCACCGAAGGTAGCTCCCTCGAAACCTTGCGTCATATGGTAGCCTCTGGAATGGGCATTACCGTCCTGCCGCAAATGGCAGCCGGAGATAACAGCTATGCGGCAGGATTACTCACTACCCGCCCATTTACGGCCCCGTCGCCAAAACGCACTGTTGCCCTGGCCTGGCGCACAAGTTTTACCCGCCCACAGGTCATCGATGTACTCAATCAGGCGATCCGAGCCTGTCAGTTATTCTAAAGTTTTAACCATGACTGCTGCGCCGTCTCTGAGTCAGATACTCATTTCGCAATTGAACGGGGTCGGACCAAGCACCGCCATGAGATTAGAGCGGCTAAACATTTTTAGCGTACAGGATATGCTATTCCATTTGCCTAGTCGCTACCAAGACCGCACTCGTATTACACCCATCGGCGCTTTACGCGACGGCATGGAGGTGCTGATTGAAGGTACCGTTCTCATCAGTGATACGGTGCGTGGTAAGCGCCGTAGCTTACTGTGCCGAATCGAAGACAATAGCGGTGTCACCAGTTTACGATTTTTTCATTTTTCCAGCGCGCAAAAAAACCAATTGCAGCGGGGCGCCAAAATCCGCTGCTTTGGTGAAGTACGTCGAGGTATTACTGGGCTGGAACTCTATCACCCAGAGTATCAGCGATTAAGTGACAGCCATAACACCAATGAAGCCGACCAACTCGAGCAATACTTGACCCCCATTTATCCAACCACCGAAGGTATTAGTCAAAACAAGCTGCGCCAGCTAGCCCAACAGTCGCTAGGGCTGCTGGATCAACAGGGCACACTAGAGGAATTGCTACCCTTAACCGATACTAGCCGTTTCCCCTCCCTGGGTATCGCCCAGACTATCCATTTTCTTCATCAACCTCCCGTACAGGAGATTTCGGAGAGGGACAAACAGTTACTTGAGCAGCGTCGCCATCCTTTACAACAAAAATTGGCGCTTGAGGAACTGGTGGCACATCAGCTTAGTTTGCTTCGTGTTAGACGCAAGGTCCGCGCACTCAGGGCACCCCAGTTTCCAATAAAAAATAATTTTGCGCACCAGCTATTAGCCTCGCTACCCTTTCAATTAACCACTGCTCAACAACGCGTCATTCAAGAAATCGCAGCCGACCTAGCCATAGCACAACCGATGTTGCGTCTATTACAAGGGGATGTGGGGTCCGGTAAAACTCTGGTGGCCGCAATGTCTGCGCTCCAGGCCGTCGCCACCGGATATCAGGTTGCACTGATGGCACCGACAGAAATATTAGCGGAGCAGCACTTTAAAAACTTTCAGCAATGGATGGAACCGCTTGCTCTGCGTATCGCCTGGCTTAGCGGTAAACAGAGTGCCAAATTACGGCGCGAACAACAGGAAATTGTCAGCAACGGCATGGCTAATATCATTATCGGTACACACGCGTTATTTCAGAAGGACGTTCATTTCAAGCAACTGGGGTTGGTCATTATCGACGAACAACATCGTTTTGGTGTACACCAGCGTTTAGCGTTGAGGGAAAAAGGTGTTGCCCGCCGATTGGTTCCTCATCAGCTTATTATGACCGCAACCCCGATTCCACGCACCTTAGCCATGTGCGCCTATGCCGACCTGGATATTTCGGTTATCGACGAACTACCGCCAGGCCGACTACCTATTGAAACCTTGCTAATTAGCGATGCCCGTCGCCAACAGGTTATTGATCGTGTTCGTAATGCCTGCACTCAAGGACGGCAGGTTTACTGGGTTTGCACGCTGATTGAGGAGTCGGAGGTGCTGCAATGTCAAGCAGCACAAGCAACTGCGGAACTATTACGCAAAGTACTGCCGGAGCTGCACATTGGATTAATTCACGGGCGTTTAAAAGCTGACGAAAAAACCACTATGATGCAACAATTTGCAGCCGGAGAAATTCATGTTTTGGTAGCGACTACCGTCATTGAAGTTGGCGTGGACGTGCCCAACGCCAGTCTGATGATTATTGAAAACCCAGAGCGCTTAGGGCTAGCGCAACTGCACCAGTTACGTGGCCGGGTTGGACGTGGTCGTGAACAGAGCTATTGCGTTCTCATGTACTCCGCTGCACTTAGCCAAGACAGCAAACAGCGCCTAGCCATCATGCGCCAATCCCAGGACGGCTTTGTTATTGCTGAAAAAGACCTCGAATTACGCGGCCCTGGTGAAGTGTTAGGAACACGCCAAACCGGCATAATGCAGTTTAAAATCGCCGACCTTCAGCGTGACCAAGGCTTAATACCTATCGCGCATGAATGCGCACAACGGGTGATGCATGAAAAGTCATCTACAATAACAACCCTAATTCAGCGCTGGTTGGCCTCGGACAAAGAATATGGACAGGTCTAAGCATAGGAAATAACCCATATAACTTGTGCGTGAATAATAAAAAATAAGCTAAACTTGAACTGATCATCAGTTACTTCGAACAGAGAGGTTGGAAGTTTGGATATTCCAGGGAATATTGCCAATAAACTTGAAAATTTAGGCATTCAATACAGTCTTGAAAAGTACCACGACGATTTATTGGCAGCACGCTTGCAGCGTGCTAATTCTCGTCTTACTCAACTTGCCAGGGTATCGTTCCTGCAGTCTGCCAACGAAAAAATTCAGCTGATTACTTCCGCCAGTTCCCTTTGTCGTCTCGACATGATCATTGAGCAGATCAATCAGGCAGTCACGGCAGTAACGCCCGAATTTGAGAGAAGGTTAATTGATTCGAAAAAACTAGATGTGTTTACGGCCCTTCCTCAAGCATCCGACTACCGGGTGTTAGTAGACTCGGGATTATTCGAGGCAGAGAAAATATATCTCCCGTGCGGTATAAAGGGCACGTACCTGCTGGTTTCAGACAGCGATTTCAAAAAATTAGTATCCGGCCATGAAATTATCAGTGCTGATCTTCCACTTGAAAAATTAGAGCTCAACCTGGAACAGCCGGAGTCGGATTCCGAACAGTTACATAAAGCCATTCGCAGCTATACCTCCCGCAAAATAGCAAAAAATCTCAGCGAAACCTTAGATATCCCGCCTTTATCGCACACCGCACAAAAAGTGATTAGCCTTAGTGCGAACCCTAATGCCGAGGCTGATGAACTGGTCGCTATCGTTGAGCAGGATCCCAGTCTTACCGCACAAGTGGTCGGTTGGGCCGCCTCCCCCTATTATTCTGCGCCAGGTAGGGTTCGCTCGATTCGCGATGCGATCATACGCGTGTTGGGCTTTGAGCTAGTGATGAGTTTAGCAATGGGATTAGCGGTGGGGAAAACTTTACAGGTACCCAAGGAGTGCCCAAGAGGAGCATCCGCTTTCTGGCGACAATCGATTTATTGCGCTATCGCAATGGAAAAACTAAACCGCCACCTTCCTCCCGAAAACCGAGTAGCATCGGGGCTTTGCTATATTGCCGGACTGCTGAACAATTTTGGTTATTTAATTCTTACGCACGTTTTTAAATCTCATTTTATTCAGCTATGCCGCTATCAGGAAGTTAACCGCCACCTTCATCCTAGCCTTATTGAAACCTATTTGCTGGGTATATGCCGTGATCAAATGAGTGGCCAATTGATGCAATACTGGAACCTGCCGGATGAAATTTCTACAGCGTTACGGTTTCAGCAGGTTGCCGACTACCAAGGCGAGCACCATATTTATGCCAATCTGTGTTTTATCGCCCAGCGATTGCTGGCGGCTAAAGGTATTGGCGATAGCCCGGCAAGCATCATTCCCGTTCAACTTTATGAACGACTGGGGCTTACCCCTTCCAGTATTGAGCAGGTCATCGAAGAACTTTTTAGTTCATCCGTTGAAATAGACGCCATGACGTCTGTGTTCACCAGCTAGCACTCTTCGACAGCCGCGAGACAACTCAATAGAAGCTCTTTATAATGCCCGGCTTTAATTGGCCGACCATGGTTGTGTACCTCCATTGAAAAGTCCCTCTCCTTTCGCATTGACTCATTGGCGTAGTTATAAAAGAGTTCCTGGCATTGGTCTCGATCCGTTTTGGCGGTCATGGCTTTTAGACCGGGGCTCTCTTACCGAACGCTTAGTCCGCGCCACGGAAGGTAATTTTTTTGTGCGGGTAACACAGCAAGGCTGGCTACGACCTCATTTGTCCGAAGCGACACGGCTAAGAATCAAACCGGGACAGATAGCGCTGGTAAGAGAAGTTCAACTCGTGTGCCACAAAGAAGCCTGGGTGCACGCACGCAGCGTATTCCCGCTCAGCACGCTATCCGGCAGCCTGGGTTATTTGAGAAACCTCGGTAATAAATCTCTAGGGAGTCTGTTATTTAAAGATCCCAGCCTGAAAAGAACTCTATTTGAGATCGCCTCCATGAGAAATTACCCTATTGGTTCGCCGGAACAGTCTCTTGCTGATTCAACTCTTTGGGGCCGTCGCTCACTATTTTATGTACAACAAATGCCAATTCTTGTAACCGAGATTTTTTTGCCCGCGTTAAAGGCGCATATGGAACAACATCAGTTATAATTTGCGGCGACGCCAATAAAATATAAGAACTGTTATGACTCTATCGTCATCCTTAAAAAACCAGCTAGGCGATTATGCCCGCCTTATGCGTTTAGACAAACCCATTGGTACTTACCTGTTACTTTGGCCGACCCTCTGGGCGTTATGGATTGCGGCGGATGGCTTTCCCAGCGAGCGGGTACTCATTATTTTTGTGCTTGGCGTGATCTGTATGCGCGCCGCTGGTTGCATCATTAACGATTTTGCCGACCGCAAAATTGATCACCAGGTAGAACGTACACGTGAACGCCCATTAACCACGGGCAAAGTTTCCGTCGCTGAAGCTAGCATCCTCTTCGCAGTGCTGGTGGCAACGTCACTTTATTTGGTGCTGTTAACCAATACCCTAACCATAGGACTGTCATTTATTGCCATCCTACTCACTGCGACCTATCCCTTTATGAAGCGCTACACCTACTTACCGCAGGTGGTGCTGGGGGCAGCATTTTCTATGTCAATCCCTATGGCGTTTGCCGCCGAGACCAACGCCGTTCCCCTAATTGCCTGGTTGGTTTATACGGCGAACGTGTTATGGACTGTGGTATATGACACCATCTACGCAATGGTAGATCGTGATGATGACCTAAGAATTGGCGTCAAATCCACTGCCATTCTATTTGGAGAAGCCGATAAGTTAATTATTGGAATCTTGCAGCTACTGACACTGACAGCACTCGCGGCAACTGGTTATCAACTAAATATGGGGCACTGGTTCTATGCCAGTCTAGTTTTGGTTAGTCTGATTTTCCTTTATCACCAGTACCTAATGAAGGATAGGGAACGTAGCCTTTGTTTTCGGGCGTTTCTACATAATCATTGGGTCGGCATGATTATATTCATCGGTATCCTTTTGAACTACGGCTATCAATAAATTCCCTAGCGTACATGACGAAAACACTTTCGTCCGTGGGCTGCCGCTTAATACCCCTGCGCACTAATCCGCCCTAGCGGTGTTAGGCGATAGGCCAGGTCATCCTGCGCAAAGCGTTCACGCAAAGTCACTAATGCTTGTGCAAATTCATCGCTGAGTAAACGGGCTATACCAGCTCCGGTAGTCGCGTCCCGCTCAATCTGTGTACCTAGAAAATAGGTGTTCAGTTCGTTCTGAAACAATATCGGACATCCGGAAGACCCCGGCTCAGAAATACAGCTATGTATACCTAACTGAGCGGTTACCCTGCCCGCATAATAGTCCAACACTCCCGCATTTGTTGGGTAAATTCGGCACTGCTCTTGATAGAGCGATGGCATAACGTCCTGATCACTCTGATGATAACAATAGAGACTCACCGCTAAACCCGCCTCCGGTAGCGCGCTAGTGCTGACAGCCTGAAATGAAGACTCAGTGTAATCTTTGCCACAGTAAAGTTTATCCGCAATTAGCAGTGTCCAATCCTGCTCTGGCTGCGTAGGCGATTGGATAGGCAACACCTCTACCAGGGTAAGCTGTTCGCCCCTCAAGCGAATGCTTAACTCCGCCAACGGCGCTCGCATAGTTCCATCGGCGTCGATCACATTATGTCCGGCAGTCGCCAACCCCAACTGACATTCACTTTGCGCTAACAGGAAAGCAGCACCCTCCCAGCGCACTCCCCCATACTCACCCACAAAGCTGGCGACACGCTCTAAGGAGTCCGTCAGTGAGAACTGGTGAGCAGTTACCTTAGTACGATGATCCTGCTGCTCTAGCTCCGTAATAGCGTTCAGTAGCGCCACAATATCTACCGTCTTTAATTCAGAATACCGCTCCATAAAAACAAAGCTTTTACCCTGCCCAACAACTTGCTGGACAAAGCTTTGCCGGAAACTTTGCTCATCAAGATGAGCGAGCAATACCGTAAAAGATTGTGGGTGTGACAACGCCCAGTCAACCAACAAAGCCATCACCTCAGAATCATTGCACAACCGTTGCAATCGTTTGATGCTTGCTGTTTGCCAATTAGCGGGGGGAAGTATTACGAACTGTTCAAGCCTTTGTTGCGCATCCACTAGGCTTTGTATCGATGACTGCCTTTGTAAATCACAGGCAAGACTAACCAGCAACAAGGTCAGCAAACACAGCACTTTAACGCATGCAGGTAAGTAACTGCTCATTTTTTTGATGACGCTCGATATCTTCATCCTGAATTGACTCAACTCGGGCTATTTGTTCGATAAGGTGCGCCGGAAAGGCATGGTATAGAGCACCAAGATACACCAGTTCTTTATACCAGTGATAAGGTTTAAGCTGAGGGTCGATATAATCATCTTCGGCAATATAGGCAAATGCCGAAAGCATCTCTCCGGCCAAGCAAACACTAAGCGTATCGACGCGGTATCCAAGACCTTCAATCTCATCCAGAGTAGGTTTCTCCGCAGCCCGCATTTGAAATAGCGCACCCGGTAATTGATGCTCTGGATTACCACTAAACAAAGCATTACATTTAGCCGACCCATCTGCACCTCTTTTGTGAAAGGCTAGCTGATAGTTTGGTAGCAGGGCGATACCCAAGAAGCGGCTAGAGGGAATACGCGCAGCCAGCCGTGCGGGGTGTAAATTGGAGCCATAGGCGTAGTAAAGCAGATGATCAGGCACAGGTTTCGGCTTCTTTGCGAAACCATCCTAAGGCTGCCGCATGATCCCTGAAAATCGCTAATTTCAAACCGGCGCGCATTGCTTTAATATGGAATTTTCTGCCGACCCCCATGGCGATATCGTTGCCAATAATAAAAGCGTAACGTTCGACAAAGGCCGCTGTCTGCCCAGCGAACACCTCCACTAAGGCGTCCATTTCGCGCACGAAAAATGCCCGACGAATCTCTCTCGCGTCAATCAGTGCTGTTATTTTACTCGCCACATTGGGATCATTTTGAACTTCATCCAGCGTCTCTTTAATATCTCTAATATTGATGACATCGTAAATTCGCACAAACACGATATTACTCTTCGGATCAATATCATAGCTTATAGCCATTCAACCCTCTCCAACACCCCAACTAGTTCAATTACTGAGCGATTCAATATAGGCATTGGACGCATCAATCGACTTTTGCATTTCCCGCACCAAGCGCGACACATCAGCACGCACACTCACCAATTCACTTTTCAATGACGCCACCGCTTTTGCGTTAAGACTATGTTTTAAAAAGAGCACTTGATCCTTAAATGCCGCTAGCACAGGTGCAATTTTTGACTCCGCCTTGCGCATGGCCTTAATCAATCCTGCGTAGCGTTTTTTTGCTTCTGCCAGTTCACGCTGTTTCATACCCTTGTATTTATCGCTGCTATATTCTTCCAGCTCCGCTTCCCATTCTTCAAACAAAGCATTGGCGACATCATCTACCGCTTCAATATGGTCATGTACCACCGCAGCCTTCTTTTCACTTTTTTCATATTCATCATTGAGCGCTTCATACTGCTTTTCCAGGTCGCCACCATCAAAATTGACCACTTCGCTGAATCGCTCCAAAGCAGACTTGAACTGTTCCTGTGTTTCGATTTGACTGTCGCGCGCCTCCTCAACCCGATCGACCAGAATTTCGCGCTTATGCACGCCAAACTTCTCCATCGTGTTGTAATAAGCTTGCTGGCATCCCGTTAAGCTAAACGCCAACAAAACCGCCATTGGTAATTTGATTCCCATGATATAACTCCTGGCTACACTACTGATGTACGCTAACTTTCTTACGCACTCTCGAAACAATCAGAAAAACTGACTAATTCTCGTATCTTTTCCCGGGCCAAGCCGCCGCCTATCGCGTCCTGCGCCATCACCACACCTTGCGCCAAATCACTCGCGACGCCTGCCGCATAGATCGCCGCGCCCGCATTTAACGCAATTAGATCGGCGGCCTTTTGCGCCACCTCCGACTCTTCTTGCTCCAACGCACTATAGATCAGCGCCAGCGACTGACTTGAGCTATCGACACAAAGTCCAGACAAACTATGGCTCGTTATACCAAAGTCTTCGGGCGCAATCTCATATTCTTTAATCTTTCCTTGATAGAGCTCAACCACATGAGTGGGTTGTGCCAGACTGATTTCATCAAGACCATCATGGGAATGTACCACTAACACATGTTCACTTCCCAACTGCTGTAGTACCTGGGTAACCGGCAAACATAATTTTTTGTCGAATACCCCAATGACCTGATTGACCACCCCGGCTGGATTCGTCATCGGCCCGACCATATTAAATAGCGTGCGAATACCCAGAGCTTTACGCGGAGCCGCTGCATAGCGCATTGCGCCATGATGTGCGGGGGCATACATAAAGCCGACGCCCACTTCTTCGATACAACGCGCCACCTGCTCCGGTGTTAATTGAATATTAATTCCCGCTGCCTGCAACAGATCTGCACTGCCGCTAGAACTGGAAACCGAATGATTACCATGCTTGGCAACCTTTGCACCCGCCGCTGCGGCAACAAAAGCACTGGCGCTGGAGACGTTAAACAGATTGGCGCCATCGCCGCCAGTGCCGACAATATCAACCAAATGATCACCCCTGACTGTAACGGGTGTGACCAGCTCTCGCATCACGCTGACCGTACCCAGAATTTCATCCAGGGTTTCACCCTTCATGCGCAATGCCACCAGGAACCCGGCAATCTGTGGCTCGCTCGCTTGGCCTGACAAAATCTGACGCATCACCTCAGCTATCTGTTTCGCCGTCAGGTTTTGCCTGTCGACCAGTTGACCAATCGCCGTTTGAATATTCATACTAACTAAGGAGAGTTCGTTATAAAGTTTCTGAGCAGATCATGTCCGTGCTCAGTCAGTATCGATTCAGGATGAAACTGCACGCCTTCAATCGCCAAGGATTTATGGCGAACCCCCATAATTTCATCTATCGATCCATCGGCATTGGCCGTCCAAGCAGTGACTTCCAAACAGTCCGGTAGGCTTACCTTTTCAATGACTAACGAATGATAACGTGTTGCTTCAAAGGGGTTTTTCAAATCCTTAAAGACGCCTTGATTTCGATGATGAATCATTGATGTTTTGCCATGCATCACCTGGCGGGCACGAACAATTTTACCGCCAAAAGCTTGACCAATGGATTGATGTCCCAGACAAATACCCAGGATCGGTTTTTTACCCGCAAAGTGTTCAATCGTGGCAACGGATATGCCCGCTTCGTTGGGCGTACAGGGGCCGGGCGAGATTACAATACGTTCCGGGTTCAGACCTTCTATCTCGGCGATGGTTATCTCATCATTACGGTAAACCTGCACGTCTGCACCCAGCTCGCCCAAATATTGCACCACATTGTAGGTGAAGGAGTCATAGTTATCGATCATTAGTAACATAAACTAACCCTGTCCCACATTATCGTTACTTTCTGTTTCCGTATGCGCCATCGCGACCGCACGAAACATGGCGCGCGCCTTATTCATGGTCTCTTTCCATTCCAGTTTTGGTACCGAATCCGCCACCACACCGCCACCGGCCTGGACATAAAGCATTTTATCTTTGATTACCGCCGTACGGATGGCGATGCAGGTATCCATATTATCTTGCCAGGAAATATAGCCTACCGCGCCGCCGTATACACCGCGCTTGACCGGCTCGACCTCATCGATAATTTCCATCGCACGAATCTTCGGCGCACCGCTAAGCGTACCCGCTGGGATAGTTGCCCGTAACACATCAATCGCCGATAGCCCCGGTTTAATCTCACCAACTACATTAGAAACAATGTGCATGACATGAGAGTAACGCTCTACCACCATCTTATCCGTGACCCGGACGCTACCCGTTTTGGCGACACGGCCAACATCATTGCGGCCCAGATCAATTAACATTAAATGCTCGGCAATTTCCTTCGGATCGCTCAATAAATCCTGCTCCATAGCCAGATCATCCGCTTCCGTTTTGCCGCGCCGCCGAGTGCCGGCAATAGGCCGCACTGTGATTTCACCATTCTCAACCCGCGTTAGCACTTCCGGTGAGGCCCCCACCACATAAAAATCACCCAGGTTCAGATAAAACATATAGGGTGAAGGATTAAGGTTTCTAAGGGCTCGATAAAGGTTAATCGGCTCTGCTTCGAAGGGAATAGTCATCCGCTGTGAAGGCACCACCTGCATGATATCTCCCGATAGTGCGTACTCTTTAATTTTTTCTACTGCGGCTTCGTATTCGGGTTGGGTGAAATCCGACTTAAATTCGCTTTCGCTGATCGGCAGTTTATCCGCTGCCATATTCACTACATCCAAATTAATTTCCGCCAGCAAAGGCGAAGGTTCCGGCAACTTCGAGACTAGATAATCCAGCCGTTGTTGTGCCAGCTGATAAGCATCCGGTACTGCCGGATCGACATGAATAATAAGACTCAGGGTGCCTGCCAGGTTATCGAACACCAACACCTCATCCGACAACATCAACACAATGTCCGGATTCCCTATCTTATCCTGTGGCATTGACGCCTTGAGACGCGGCTCGATATAACGCACCGTGTCATAACCGAAATAACCAGCCAAACCACCATTATAACGTGGACTATCATCGAGCTGAGCCACCCGGTATCGCGCCTGAAATTCCTTCACAAACTCAAATGGATCGGCATGCTCTAGCGATTCCACCAATTCGCCATCGGTTTCAACACTGATTTGATAGCCCCGTACTTTTATGACCGTACGACAAGGCAAACCAATAATCGAATAACGCCCCCATTTTTCACCGCCCTGTACCGACTCAAACATATAGGAGTAGGGACCAGACGCCAACTTCAGGTAGGAACTTAAGGGTGTGTCCAAATCCGCCAGCACTGTGCGCGTAATGGGTATGCGGTTATAGCCCTCGGTAGTGAGCTGGGCAAAATATTCGGGGGTCATCAGAAAACGTATTCCTTGTTACTTTAACGTCGATCGACGGGTACTTGTTACGGGCAATAATTAACTCACTTGGGCGAGCGCGTCACGCATATTTTGTATCGTTTGCTGATAATCGCCGCTCCCAAAGATCGCTGATCCGGCAACGAAAGTATCTGCGCCGGCTTTAGCAACCTCGGCAATATTATTAACACCGATACCACCATCGACCTCGAGTCGGATATCCAAACCGCTGGCAGCAATCAGTTCACGTACCCGCTGAATTTTTTTGTAGGTACCGGGGATAAATTTTTGTCCACCAAAGCCAGGGTTTACGGACATCAGCAGAATCATATCTAGCTTATCCATCACCTCCTCAAGACAGCTCAAAGAGGTCGCCGGATTCAACGCCAAACCGGCTTTACAGCCGCCATCGCGAATCAGTTGCAACGAGCGATCAATATGTTCCGAAGCTTCCGGGTGAAAGGTTATATAGGAAGCCCCCGCATCGATAAAATCACCAATAATTCGGTCCACGGGTTTGACCATCAAATGGACGTCAATCGAGGCAGTGATGCCGTATTTGCGCAGCGCTTCGCACACCATCGGACCGATCGTAAGATTAGGCACGTAATGGTTGTCCATCACATCAAAGTGCACGATATCAGCGCCCGCCGCAAGCACCGTATCGACTTCTTCACCTAAACGCGCAAAGTCCGCAGAAAGGATGGAGGGTGCAATCAAATAGTCAGCCATATGATTTCTGTTCGCCCGTTAATTACCAAAATAAGCGCCCTATTCTACACACAAAAAAACACGTCGTATATTTGCTTGGGCGAATGAGTAACAGTAACTGCTGTCACAGGGAAAATGACTTAAAACCCTTGAAATAATTTCAGTATTTTTTATAACGAGCCAGCTGTATGCGGGGCGGCATCAAAGCCCGTCTTATTTTGCTTCAAACTAAAAAGTTTCATGCAATTCTTATTACTTCGCCTAGAATATCTTAGATACCCAAGGAGAGCAGATGAAAAAGATCATACCCCCACTAACGATTGGATTACTTTTCCCAAGCTTAGCTTACGCTCATGGAACTGGTTACGGTGGAGGGTTTATGGCGGGCCTGAATCATCCGGTGCTCGGATTGGATCACCTCTTAGCTATGATCAGCGTCGGTATCTTAAGTGCTCAAATGGGCGGACGAGCTATTTGGAGCGTTCCAGCTACTTTTGTATTTGTTATGTTAATTGGCGCGATAATGGGAATGCGGGGTATACAATTAGTTTCCGTTGAACATGGCATC
Organism: Pseudomonadales bacterium; assembly: GCA_024234615.1. Lineage (NCBI taxonomy): Bacteria > Pseudomonadati > Pseudomonadota > Gammaproteobacteria > Pseudomonadales > Pseudomonadales bacterium. The sequence continues at coordinate 191,351 of JACKNY010000001.1, read as the reverse complement.
GCCTTTTCCGTATTGGCTCTTGGCTTTGCACTTGTTGCCGAAAAGAAACTCTCACCAATATTGGCAATGACCTTTGTGGGCTTTTTCGCCATTTTTCACGGTCATGCACATGGCTCTGAAATGCCCTACTTGGCCAAGCCTGTACTATATGCATCCGGATTTGTTGTCGGGACTGCCGGTATTCATATCGCTGGCGTTTTGATAGGTGTCTTTGCAAAAAAATTCAACAATGGCGCTCAGTTCCTGCGCTATGTTGGGGCAGGTATTGTCGGCATCGGTTTTCACCTTATCATTATGTGAATACCTGATGATCGATCTATTCCAGGCATAATATTCACTAAAGCGTCGTCACCCGTACTACCAAATCTGGAAACAAAATCGCCCCCCCGATCAAAATAGGCAGGACGACAAAATATGCCAACATCAACCAACGGGCATTCCCAATGGCCGTATAAAGCCCCATCAGTCTTTCTGTCACTAACGAGCCTTTTACGGCAAAGGAGATGCAGACAAAAACAACCAGGAGTGCGCCGGAAGCACCCTGCTCCGCAAATGCCGCGCTGAACAAAGTAAGGGCCAACAGCAGGCCCCAAACCAGCGTGAGTTGTTTATTCTGCTCGCGGAGTTTTAGCAACAACGATGCCACTTCGATTTACCTCTTTTAACACAGCACATACAGCAATGGGAAAATAATAATCCAGGCCAGGTCAATCATGTGCCAATAACTCGCCGCACTTTCCAGGCCTTCGTGACTCTTCTCATCATAGGCATTCATCTGGGTACGAATAGTTACGAACAAAATAGTACACATACCGACCAGCACGTGTAACAAATGATTGAACGTCAGATAATAATAGAGCGAAAAGAAAACATTGGTTTTCGAATCGATGCCCTGACTATGATTCCAATAGTACTCCCAGCCTTTGATGGCGCAGTATCCAGCGCCCGCCGCCAAGGTCAGCCATAGCCATTTCAGGCAGGCATCGCGCTGCCCTGCTTTAATGCTCGAAATCGCCCGCGCAATAAAATAGCTACTGCTGATTAACACGAGCGTATTGAGTACACCAGCGAGCGTATTGAGCTGACTAGGCCCAACTGCAAAAATATCCTGATTATGGGAACGCACTACCAAGAAGACGATGAAAAATAGTGCAAATTCGGTTAGCTCGGCATAGATCAATATCCAAATAGCGATATTGCCCGGCGTTTTTTTAACCCTTTCCCCTGACGTTGGTTGTGGCCAAGCCGCGGCAACTACCGCCTGATTCAAGCCAGTCATATTAGCGCTTCCATAGGACCACAGACATTTGCCTTAGAAGTGGGCATCGATTAACTTATTCAACGCCGCCAGCGTTTCCAATTCATCGGTGAGCGGCTCCGCCATGCAGGCCACGCAGGCTTCTTTTACTGGCAGCCCAGATTTAATCATCAGTGCGGTATATATCAGTAAGCGCGTCGACGCCGCCTCTTCCAAGTCATGCTCTTTGAGCCTGCGTAAATCGTTCGCCAGCATCACTAACTGGTGGGCCAATGCCGTTTCCACCCCGCTTTCTTGGGCGACAATCTCTGTTTCGAGTGCTATCTTCGGGTAATCAAAACTCAGTGCAACAAAGCGCTGACGGGTGCTGGGCTTGAGTCCTTTCATTAGATTCTGATAACCAGGGTTATAGGAAATCACCAGCATAAAATCTGGATGCGCCTTCAACAGCTCTCCGGTTCTTTCCAGTGGTAACACGCGCCGGTGATCTGCCAAAGGATGCAAAACCACCGTAGTATCTTTGCGTGCTTCCACCACTTCATCCAGATAGCAGATGGCTCCTTCACGAACCGCTTTGGTTAGTGGGCCGTCCTGCCAATAGGTCCCTGCGGCGCCAATCAAATGCCGTCCTACCAGGTCAGAAGCAGTCAGGTCATCATGACAAGCGATAGTGTATACAGGGCGCTCCAGCTGCTGTGCCATGTATTCAACAAAGCGGGTTTTACCACAACCAGTCGGCCCTTTAAGTAGGACTGGCAAGCCGTTTTGGGCCGCTTGATTAAAAATTTCAATCTCTCGCCCTTGCGCTAAATAATTGATCGTTTCGTTCATACTGACACCTGCGGTTAACTGATCGCACCGGTTAAATTTAAATAAAGTTTCGGTAATAATTGCGGCAATCGCTGCACATCACTCACCATGGCGTAGCCCTGTGCACCGAACAGATAGGGAAGATAGTCACCAGCCTTATCGTCCACCGTCACACAAAAGGGCAGTAGCCCTTGCTGTTTCGCTTCTAAAATTGCCTGACGAGTATCTTCAACGCCGTAGCGGCCTTCATAATGATCAATATCGTTAGGCTTGCCGTCGGACACGATAAGCAGCAAACGCTGTTGCGTTTTTTGAATTTTGAGGATAGCTGTGGATTGGCGGATCGCCGCTCCCATGCGGGTGTAAAAACCCGGCTTAATAGCGAGTATGCGGCCACGGGTTTGATCGCTATAGGCTTCGGCAAAATTCTTCAACAGATGATAACGCACCTGTTTATTTTTCACCGAGGAAAAACCATAGATGGCAAAGCGATCGCCCGAACCACTCAGGGCCTCGGCAAACAGCAGCAAGGTATCACGAATCACATCGATCACCCTTTGCTGTTCGGTCAGCGCAACATCAGTAGACATGGAAAGATCCGCCAACAGCAAGCAGGACAGTTCTCTGCCCACAGCAGCGCGTGATTTGAACAAATCCTGACCTTCGACTTTTTGTTCAGGTTGCGTTAGTGAATCGATATAAGCACTCAAATCTAATTCATCACCGACTGGCTGGCGCCATTGCCATTGTCGTTGCGGTCGCAACATCGAGAAGCGGTTACGCAGGCAGCGTGCGCTATTTTTTAAAGCGTTGGGTACCTGCGCCGGAACAGTCTGATCTGCAAGAAATGGTTGTAGTAGGCAATAGTTTTCGATTAATTTTGACTTGCGGTAATCCCATTCCGGCAACCGGATACCCTCACCCAAAGGCAATTCGTCGTTTTCCGCCGCAGGCAAATCCAAATCAAATTTTACTTTGGCCGCACCTGCGCGGCGTTGCCGTGCAAGGCTAATAACATCAATATCCTCAACTGCTTTGCTGCCGTCATCATCCGTGTCTTCGTCCTGACAACGATCAACCGCCACCTGCTCCGTCCAACTCAGCAGGCTGGCCAGTTGAAACACCATCAAACCATCGGTTTCGCGGCAATCATCAATTCGTGTTGCTGTTTTCCGCTCCGCCTGTTTTAAATCCTGTGGCCCAGCACTGTTGCTTTCGGACTTGTCATCCAAGACTTCGTCCGCCGCGATAGCTACCGCATGCAAAGGTTCCGGGTATAACCAAAGCGGCACCGGCAAAGGTTCGCGGGGCGCGCGCGGCAAATTAGCAACACTGCCCGGATTAAGTAAAGCGGATCTGATAGCCTGTTCACGCTCCAGTTCCGCCCCGTCAAAACGATACCATTGATCACGCAAATCGATAACTGACTCGACCAGCTGCGCATAGACCAGCTTTAAGCCGGGATAACGTTGCAGGATTTGCTGGCAGACTTGTTGATTATCCAAAAACCAATGTCGGATCACCGGCTGATGCGCTGCCATCGCGGTCAACCAGTAATAGAGCGTCTCGTTTAATTCCTGACTCGGAAAACAGGCGATACTTTTCGGTAAGCGCAGACTGCGCTCGTCCTGCCAGCTCAAAGGAAAACGCTTTTGCGTGCCCGCCAATTGATCACGCAAGCGGCGGCGCGTATTAATCCGCCGTGCCGGTGTCCCCTCGATGAGTTTGCCGGGAGCGCCCCCCATTGCACGATAATAGGGTGCCAGTTGATGCGCCACCTCGCTTAGCTTGACTTGTGCATCAAGATACTCCGATTGCGAATGACGCGTGACTAACCGATGCCAAAGCTGACCGACAAACTCTTCCATTAAACTCTTTAAGCCTCTTTAATACAGTAGGTTCAGCTTTCACCCGATAATGTGGGCAAAGCTGTACCTACAACTAATTTCTTAGCCTGTAGCAGGGGAACCTAAACCGTAAGCTGTTCACCATTCCCCAACCCACTAGGCCGCCGTCGCATCCGACAGCTGCGACTGGTCTTCAATAGCAGTGGCTTCACTACCGACAAAGAAGCTAGCCAAATAAGCGACGAGACCAACCAGGAAGACCAGCCCAAAAATTTCTCTTACCCAGAATATTGGTGCGATCCTGTCCTGCGTCGCCATAAAGTTGAGGGCTTCGCCCGATTCCGGCAAACGCTGTATCGCCACCTGCCAAGCTCCCGCAACGGTCAATGCCAAAGTAATACCGATCATACTGATACACATAGTCCAAAAGGCAAAGGTTTCCAGGCGTTGCGCGGATAACGGATTACCGTGCGGCCTGCCGCGTAAGATCGGCATCGCGTAGGAAATAATGGTCAGCACGATCATCGCGTAGGCACCAAAGAAGGCTAAGTGCCCGTGGGCCGCAGTGAGCTGTGAACCGTGCGTAAAGTAGTTGACCGGCGCCAGCGTGTGAATAAAACCCCAAACGCCTGCACCCAGAAAGCCCATAACCGTAGTGCCAAGTGCCCACTTAACGGCTACTTTGTTGTGATGCTCGAATTTGCGCTCGCCAACCATTTTGAAGGCAAACATCACCATCATAAAGAATGGGACGGGCTCAAGAGCAGAGAAGATTGAACCGAGCCACAGCCAATACACACCAGGGCCAATCCAGAAATAGTGATGCCCCATCCCAATCAGACCAGAAATTAACGCCAACGCGATAATCACATAGAGCCATTTCTCAACGACCTCACGGTCAACACCGGTCACTTTAATCACCACAAAAGCCAGAATCGCGCCAAGAATCAATTCCCATACGCCCTCAACCCACAAATGCACAACCCACCACCAGAAATACTTGTCCAGCACCAGGTTGTCGGGATTATAGAAGGAGAATAGGAAAAACACTGCCAGACCGATCAAGCCGGTAATAAGCACCATATTGATCACGGTTTTGCGGCCTTTAAGAATTGTCATGCCGATGTTAAACACATAGGACAGGCAGACCAGCACAATACCAATCTTGGTAATGGTGGGCTGTTCCAGAAACTCACGGCCCATAGTCGGTAACAGGTGGTTATAGGTCAACTCTGCCAATTTGGCATATGGCACCAGCAGGTACCCTAGCACCGTTGCCACACCTGCCGCCGCAAAGACCCAAAAGGTAACCCGCGCCAACCAAGGGCTATAAAGTTCAGTATCACTTTCTTCGGGAACCAGATAGTAAGAAGCTCCCATAAAGCCAAATAACAGCCAGACCAGCAACAGGTTGGTATGCACCATACGGGCAACATTAAAGGGAATATAGCTGGTTAAAAAATCGCCATTTACGTACTGCAAACCCATGATTAACCCAAATAGGATTTGCCCCACAAAGAGCGTTAGCGCAAAGATAAAATAAGGTTTTGCGACCTTTTGTGATTCAAATTTCATTGTTACGTCTCTCTCAATTTGAAGGTTTTCGCTTAGCTGCGATGGAGCGCAAAGCAGGCTGATTTAGTCAAAAATACGGGGATTCTTGCAGCATTCAACGAGCATTTCCAACCAATACCGGCACTACTGCACGCCCCATCGCAGCTAAGCGAAAGTTTAATGTTGACCGCTAACCTTCAATATTTGGCGGCCAATTATTGTCATCAATCCTTGATGTCCAGATCAGAAATTCGGACAGGTCTTGCACCTGCTCCGAGCTGAGATGGAACTGCGGCATCTTACGTCGCCCTTCAATTTGCAACGGCTGTGCTGCCATCCAGCCTTCCATAAAACCCAAGAAAGCCTGCTCGTTACCGCCACCTCGGCGATCAAACACATTAGCCAGTTCTGGTGCATAATAGGCGCCTTCTCCCATTAGGCTATGGCAGCCGATGCAGTTATTGTTTTCCCAAAGCTCCTTACCACGAGCGACCGCTTCGGTAATATTTTCCCGGTGATCTCTTTGTGGTAATTTAAGCATCGTATCAAAGGTTAAACCCAACAACAGGAGGAATGTAAAAACGCCACCCCCGTAGTAAATATTTCTCGCCATGCCTTTGGTAAAGCGGTCGGCCATGGAATTCTCCTTACTTCACAGAATCAATATTTGATGGTTATTTTGTGAGAACTGGTCGGTTTTGCGACACTCTGTTCTTATTTGGTGCTGGAAAGACTAAAAATTGCAGAAATTGCGGCTTCATACTGTTATCCTTTAGCCCGGTTAGGGCAAAAATTGAAATATATTAATTGTATGCAACCCTTATACAAATTTTGTGCCAGATTTTTATCTTACTGATATATATAAATTTAATTTAAATAGTTGTCTTTTTGATAACAGCCAACCGTTATCTTTATGACACGATAGGTTATCTTTATGACAACTTATTTGTTTTCGCAAAACCTTATTTCCATTGTGGCTGATCTGTCCCGGGATATTCCCGACGAAATACGCTATAAACGCCTGCTCGACGCTATGCAAAGCATCTTCCCCTGCGATGCTGCCGCGCTGCTGGAACTGGATGGCAATACGCTATTGCCGTTAGCTATTGAGGGTTTGGCCGACGACACAATGGGCCGGCGCTTTGCGGTCGATCAGCACCCCAGGTTGGCACGGCTACTACACTCACGAGAACCAGTACGTTTCGCTGCTGACTCAAACCTGCCCGACCCCTATGACGGCTTGGTGGAAACTGAAGATCATCATTTGCATGTACATGATTGCATGGGTGTTTCCCTCTACATAGACGACGAACCCTGGGGCGTCCTAACCTTAGACGCAATGAAAACCGGTACTTTTGACGAAATCGACCCCATCGAACTGCGCACCTTTATAGGCCTGACCGAAGCGACGGTTAAAGCCGCTCAACGAATTGGCGCACTGGAAGCCAGGGTTATTCAAGAACGGCAATTGGCGGTTGCACTGATCGAAGGTGATAGTCGGGTAGAAATGATTGGCAACAGCACCGCATTGAACCGGCTTAAGGACGAAATTTCCATCGTCTCACAATCGGACCTCACCGTACTCATTCAGGGTGAAACCGGCGTTGGCAAGGAGCTAGTAGCACGGCAAATCCATACCCTCTCCGCACGCGCCGACAAACCTCTCGTCTATGTGAACTGCGCGGCATTACCCGAAAGCATTGCCGAGAGCGAACTCTTTGGTCATATTAAAGGCTCCTTTACTGGCGCAACTTCTGACCGCCTCGGCAAGTTTGAAGTTGCCAATAGCGGGACGCTGTTTCTGGACGAAATCGGCGAACTCCCCCTGACGATTCAAGCCAAAATGTTGCGGGCGATTCAGAGCGGAGAAATTCAACGCGTGGGCAGTGATCAGCATATAAAGGTCGATGTGCGCATTCTGGCAGCGACCAACCGCGATCTTCATCTGGAGGTTTCAAAAGGTCGATTTCGCGCGGACCTCTATCATCGATTATCCGTATATCCGGTGAAGGTTCCCCGACTTGAGGAACGCGATAATGACTCCTTGTTGCTCTCTGGCTATTTTCTGGAAAAAAACCAGAAGCGATTCGGCGTACAGGGCTTGCGTCTGTCACTGGAGGCTAAACAGCTTATTAAACAATATGCCTGGCCCGGTAATGTTCGGGAATTAGAGCACGTATTAAGCCGCGCTGCTCTCAAGGCCATCAATGAGCAAGGGCGCGAGACGCGCTCCATTTTGATCACTCAAAAACACCTCGACCTAAGTCCGGACGAATCGACTGCTGGTGGAGTACCAAAACCCATTCAGCGGCCTATAAATCAGGAGCAGATTTCATTGAAGGACGCCACTGAACAATTCCAAAAAGAAATCATCACAGAGAGATTAGAAAAGAATCATGGCAATATTGCCGCTGCCGCGAGAGAATTAGGCATTAACCGTAGCAATTTATACCGGCTGCTAAAACGGCTAGATCTTTTAAGCAACGCAGCTTCAAGTTAACTGTTAAATACGCAACAAGAGAATCGATATGACTAATACCATAGCTCGTAATTTCAGCATTGGACTCATCCTCAGTTTGGCTTTGGCCATTAGCGGGTGTGTCACCACTGGTAGCAACCCCCCTGAGCAGAAACGCCGCGCCGTACTTGAAATGAAAGAAGGCGTACTCCAAGACCTTTATGCCATCAAACCCAGCGTCAAAGCTCAAATTGCCGCCGCGCCCGGTTATGCCGTGTTCAGCAACGCTAATATCAGCGTTATTTTTGCCAGCTTCAGCGGTGGCTACGGCGTAGTCAAAAACAACCATACAGGCAAACACACCTACATGAATATGGGCGAGGTCGGCGTTGGTTTAGGCGCAGGCGTTAAAGATTTTCGTGTGGTCTTCGTTTTCCACAAGGAAGATAGCATGCAGCGGTTTGTTGAGCAGGGCTGGGCTTTTGGTGGCCAGGCTGATGCCGCCGCAAAAGCGGGCGACAAGGGTGCCGCTGTCGGCGGTGAAGCAATGTTTGATAATGTCACAGTTTACCAGTTAACCGAAAGTGGTTTAGCACTGCAGGCAACTTTGAAAGGCACTAAGTATTGGAAAGATGCCGAGTTAAACTAAGGTCTTGCAACAATACCCCACATAAGTAGAAACCCACATGCCACCACAGATAATAACAGCCCTAACCCGAGAATATCAGGTTGAACACCCTATTGCCCTAGCACCCATGGCATTTGTCGGTTCGACACCCGCGCTTGCGATAGCCGTTTGCAATGCTGGTGGAATTGGATCCTTGGCAGCAGGAATACTTCCTGTGAATGTCCTATTTAACACCATTCAGGCCATCAAGGATCAAACAGACCGACCATTCAACGTTAACTTTGTTTCGCTCTTCGTACAACCAGAACAGATACAGCTCTGCATTGAGCAGGCTGTGCCGATTGTCTCCTTTCACTGGGGCGCGCCCGAGCCTGTTTACATTCAGCAGCTAAAAGATGCTGGGATAAAAGTGTGGATGCAGGTTGGCTCAGTAGCTGCAGCTCAGGAAGCCGCTGCCTTAGGAGCTGATTTCATTATCGCACAAGGCAACGAAGCCGGTGGTCATAATTACGATGGCTTACCGCTCTTCATCCTGTTACCCGAAATTGTCGCCGCCGTGGCTCCTATTCCGGTATTGGCCGCAGGCGGAATATCCAAGGGAAATCAAATCGCGGCTGCGCTCGCACTGGGAGCGGCAGGAGTTTCGATTGGCACCCGTTTTATTGCATCGCCAGAAGCCAACGCCCATAAAGAATATAAGAGACAACTGCTTGAAGCCAATAGCCTGGACACCTGCCTAACCTCGATATACGGCCCTGACATGCCCGAGTTTAACCCCATGCGGGTACTAAATACTGGCCTAGTAAAAGCCTATGCCGGCCGTGAAGATGACGCAGCGCAAGACCTTGACACCGAACCTGTCATCGCCACCATGCAAACGCCAGTCGGTGAAATCCCCCTGCGGCGTTTTACCAGCTACCCACCAACTCCAGACACTGAAGGAGATATTAGCGATCTTCCGCTTCTCGCCGGACAAGGGGTTGGCTTAGTTAAGGAAATCAAACCTGTCGCTGAAATAATGGTGGAACTTATGCAGGACAGCATCAACTCGCTGAATGGCATACAATACGCGCACGAATAGTTTGCTCTAAACCAGAACCCAAAGCCGGGAATTTCCAGGCAAGGAGAGTCTCGTGTTACAAGAGGATAAACTCAAGTACCTAAAAATAGCTCTTATTGTGTTCGGCATTATTTTCATCTTTGGCGTCCCTCTCATGATGATGTGTATCTGGCCTTCCGGCTGGAGCTGGCTTCCCCGGCAACACACCTATTTAATAAAATATTGATCACAATAAATCAGGTTGCTTGCTAAGCCCGAGCCTCTTTAATCAATTCATAAGCTGCTGAAATTTCCTGTGTTTTTTCCTTCGCCAGCTTCATCATTTCCTCTGGCAAACCTTTCGCTACGAGTTTATCCGGATGGTGCTGGCTCATCAGGCGACGATAGGCTTTTTTGACTTCGGCTTCCGTACTATCGGGTTCAACTCCCAGCACACGGTATGCTTCCTGCAATTTATCCTGTGTCGAATATTGTCGCTGTGGACCGCCACCATATTGTTGATAGTCACCGCTGGCAAAGGCTCTTTCCGCGCGAATACGCTGATGAATCGCTTCGAAGCGGAATAGCGAAATACCAAGGATATTACGCGCTAATTGCAGCAGCTCAAGCTCTTGTTGATTCAATTCACCGTCGGCATAACCCGCTTGGATTTGAATCTCTAAAAACATTTGGATGAGGGTGGCATGACGGCCCACCTTGCTGCGAAAGTTTTTCAGCTCATCGGCGATATCGTCGTTCGCATCCTTGCCGTGGTTAAACAGCTCAATCGCCTGGCGTCGCATTTCCGCCGACAGGTTCATGCGCCCCATCACGTATTCGGCCCATTTGATTTCGGTTTGAGATACCCGACCGTCGGCTTTGGCCATTCGCCCCATCATTAAAAATGTCATGCGAAAAAAGGCTTTTTGTGTTTCCGCTTGCGAGGATGAGCCAGCCCCTGAAAAGTGTTGAGCTAAACCTTTATCGAACAAATGTCCGACATAGATACCAATCACCGCGCCCCAAAAACCCAGCCATGAGAAGCCAAACAAGCCACCGAGCAATTTTCCAAATATCATTCGCTTGGATACCCCGCGCAAAAAATGATTATCGCTTTCATAATCGCTCCAGGTATTGGTTCGTCATTTGGAGACGTTCGGGAGTACCGATATCAAACCATGCCCCGTGATAATGTTCTGCGCTAACCTGGCCTTGCGCTATTGCCTGTCTAAGCAGTGGCGCTAACGGAAAAGCACCGGACTGGCAGGACTCAAACAACAGCGGATTTAGCAGACTGATACCAGCAAAGGTAAGGGTTACAGCTTCGGGAACGCTGTCAGACTTTAGCAATCCTGTCTCTGCGCTTGCCGACTTAACCAGGTTAAAATCACCACTGGGGTTATGCGCTGGGTTATCCACCAAAACCAAGTACGCGCTAGCACACTTTTTGCCTAATAGCGTTGCTAGCGGATAGTCCGTCCAGATATCCGCATTAACCACTAAAAATGTCTCTACACCAAGTAACGGCAAAGCGTTAAAAATACCGCCTCCGGTTTCCAGCGCAGCGGCTTCAGGGGAGTATTGAATTTTTGCACCAAAGCGCGACCCATCCCCCAAAAAAGTTTCTATTTGCTCACCCCGATAGGCGTGATTAATCACCAACTCACTAACGCCTGCTGCGACCAAATTTTCGACATGGTATTGCAGCAAGGGTTTGCCGCCGACCAATAATAAAGGTTTGGGTACTGTATCTGTGAGCGGGCGCATACGTTCGCCACGACCCGCTGCCAAGATAAGGGCTTTCATGCTTGTCGATCCTGACGGATTGCTAAATCAGTACAGCTTGCCATTGCTGGCACAATCTTATCGTCCAGCCATTGGTTAAATTCTGCAAACTGTGGATAAGCAGCGCACACGACTTTCAGATAATCAAAGGTTCTTGGAATATCCTTAAGATAGCCAGCCTTACCATCTCGCAGATAGAGGCGCGAGAAAATCCCCACACATTTGATATGGCGTTGGAGGCCCATCCAGTCGAACCAGCCTTTAAATTGAGCATACTCCACGCTCTCAATCAGCTTGGCGCTTTTAGCCAGCGCCATATACTGCTTGATCCATTTTTCTTCCTGCGGTGCCGGCCAACTGATATAGCAATCTCGAATCAAGGACACCAGATCATAGCTCACGGGGCCAAGCACGGCATCCTGAAAATCGAGCACACCAACACCACCGTCTTGAAGCAGCATTAAATTACGCGAGTGGTAATCACGATGTACGCAAACCTGTGGCTGTTCCAGTGCGCTAGAAACCAACGCATCAAATACGCCAGTCAACAATTTTCGTTCCTCACGCTCTAACCGCAAGCCTAATAATTTAGAGAAAAACCACTCCGGACACAGCTCCATTTCTGTCGTTAAACGTGCTTCGTTATAGTGAGGAAGTTCATACCCTTTGATGTGACAGCAAGGTTGAATGTGGACGAGTGTTTGCAACGCCTGTTGATAAAGGGCATCAGCGGACTGCGCTGTTAATCTATCCAGATAGAGCACATCACCCATATCCGATAACAGCATAAAACCTTGCCCAAGATCCGCCGCATAGATTTCCGGCACGGGCACCCCTGCGGCAAACCAAGAATTCGCAATGGCGACAAAAGGCGCACTGTTTTCTTTTTCGGGCGGTGCATCCATGGTGATAAAACTACGCCCATTAGTCGTTGCTCGAAAATAGCGGCGAAAACTGGCGTCACCGGAAACGGGCGTTAACGGCAAAATAGCATCAGATTGCACCAAGGCTTTTTCTTTCAGCTGGGCCGTCACCCAGCTGGCGAGCTGTTGTTGCCTTTGATCCAATCGTGCTTCCTCTCGGGGCCAGTAAAAACGAAAGCGACTATTATCGCAATTGTCGTCAACACTACAAGCACTATCTCGCCGCGGTTAATGCTGATGGGCCACCCCAGCGCCACTTGGAATCCGGATATCATCAACCATCTCTTTGACCGCATCAGGGGGTTCCGCTGTCACTCTGGCAATCGCCAGAGCAACCATAAAATTCAATAGCATACCCAACGAGCCAATCCCTTCCGGCGATATTCCCAATAACCAATGGCCCGCATTATTGGCGGCCAGATTAATAAATTTGAAATAGAGAATATAGGCAAAGGTAAAACTTAACCCGGATAACATGCCCGCTATCGCGCCCTCCTTGTTCATGCGCCGCACAAAAATGCCCATGAATATCGCTGGAAACAGCGAGGCTGCGGCGAGACCAAAGGCGAAGGCGACAACCTCAGCGACAAAGCCGGGCGGATGAATCCCCAAATAACCGGCGACGCAGATCGCTACGGCTGCAGCAATGCGCGCATAAGCCAGTTCCTGCTTATCGGTGATATTGGGCTTAAAGGTTTTTTTCAACAGATCATGTGAAATGGAAGCCGAAACCACCAACAATAACCCCGCCGCCGTGGACAGCGCCGCTGCCAAGCTACCCGCCGCCACCAAGGCAATCACCCAGCCGGGCAACTGCGCGATTTCGGGATTGGCCAATACCATGATGTCACGATCCACATAGACCTCATTAGCGGAGTCGTCCACTGCGTTGGTCATTAAACGCTGCCCCTGCTCGCCCCGTTCTGCCATAAATTCCGGCGCGCCCTGAAAAGCTTTACCTACGCTGTACTGAATCTTGCCGTCCTGGTTTTTGTCACGCCAGCCGATCAGCCCAATATCTTCCCAGGTTTTCACCCAGCTCGGCGCTTTTTCATATTCAGTGTCATGCACCGTGTTGATAAAGTTAATACGTGCAAAGGCGCCAACAGCCGGGGCGGTAGTGTAAAGCAGTGCGATAAATACTAACGCATATCCCGCTGACAGACGGGCATCAGACACCTTGGGCACGGTAAAAAAACGTACGATAACATGTGGCAAACCCGCTGTACCGACCATCAGCGCCAGGGTGATCGCAAAAACATCTATAGTGCTTTTTTTGCCCTCAGTGTAGGGGTTGAAGCCCAATTCCACCAACGTCCCATCCAGCTTTTGCAACACCGACAAGCCAGAACCATCCAACACCTCTGCGCCTAAGCCCAATTGAGGGATGGGATTACCGGTTATCAAGATCGAAATAAAAATGGCAGGCACCATGTAAGCAAAAATCAACACACAATACTGTGCAACCTGGGTGTAGGTAATGCCCTTCATTCCGCCCAGAACGGCGTAGAAAAAAACCACTGCCATACCGACTAACACCCCGGTATTGATCTCTACCTCTAGAAAACGGGAGAACACGACACCCACGCCACGCATCTGCCCCGCCACATAGGTAAATGAAATAAATATCAAGCACAGCACCGCCACCACTCGCGCCGCCTTAGAATAATATCTTTCGCCGATGAAATCCGGCACGGTAAATTGGCCAAATTTGCGCAGATAGGGTGCAAGCAGTAGTGCCAACAGCACATAACCGCCAGTCCAGCCCATCAAATAAACCGATGCATCATAGCCTGCGAAAGCAATAATACCCGCCATAGAGATAAAGGAGGCAGCACTCATCCAGTCCGCTGCCGTCGCCATGCCATTGGCAATCGGATGCACGCCACCACCCGCCACATAGAAATCCTTGGTCGAACCGGCCTGCGACCAAATCGCGATGCCGATATACAGTGCAAAGGATAGACCAACGAAGAGATAGGTTAAGCTAGTGGTATCCATGTGCATCCCCTATTCGTCGTCATCTACGCCGTACTGGCGTTCGATTTTTTTCATCCGCACAACATAGAAAAATATCAACCCGACAAATACGTAGATCGAGCCCTGCTGGGCCCACCAGAAACCAAAAGGATATCCAAACAGGGAGATGCGATTGAGCTGCTCCACCAATAAAATCCCAAAGCCAAAAGACACCATAAACCATACCAGCAGTAACTTAACCAATAGTGAGATGTTGGCGCGCCAATAATTATCGACCAACCGCTGATCCAGCACCTGCTCATCATGCTTGCTGTGCTCGGGCATATTACCGCCCTGGTGATGATAAACCTCGCCGTTCTTTGCAGATAAACCGTTCAGGGTTTCTTTTTGATCATGCTGTTCTGTCATTAGACTATTTCCTCTGGTCATTTTTATTCTCGTCAGTATGCAGGTGACGTTGAGACGCACCAGTTCGGGTTATGACGGCTTCTTATAATTACGCAAACGATAGTCTCTTATTTTGAATTTCACAAATGCCAACACTGTGCGCAAAATTTACGCCCATAAATTTCTCATACTTCGTAGTCAACCCTTTGATCTAAAATTTCTAATCTTTTTTAAAATTTTCACAGAATCACTACTCACTTTGTACTTACCATCAGCTCTTCGTTAAAGATCACCCCAGCCCTTGACAACATACACCACCAACCTGGAAAGTAGTTAACCAATCGGCAACTTCCATCGCTAAACCAGAGATATTGAATGGATACTTTACGGATCAAACACTGGCATCATTTACCGCGCGAACAGATCGCAACACTATTAGATTCAGATGCCACGAAAGGGCTGAATACCGCAGAAATCGAACGAAGAAAAATCCGTTTTGGCACCAATCGGCTTACACTAAAAAAAGACAAAAGCCCGCTATTTTTATTCCTGCTGCAATTTCATCAACCATTAATTTACATATTACTTGTCGCCTCTGCGCTAACTTTCTTTCTGCAAGAATGGGTTGATAGCAGTGTTATTTTTGGCGTGATCCTGGTAAACGCAGTCATCGGCTTTATTCAGGAGTCGAAGGCGCGCAAAGCCATCCGTGCGTTGGCGCAAGCAATGGAAGGTACCGCTTTAGTAATCCGTGCCGGGAAGAAAGAAAAAGTTTCCGCCACAGAGTTAACTCCTGGTGATCTGGTGCTGCTACAATCCGGCGACAAAGTGCCTGCCGATCTAAGATTATTGCGCACCAGAGAACTACAGATCGACGAGTCCGCATTAACTGGTGAATCTGTTCCGGCGCCAAAACAACCGGAGTCTCTCGCTCAGGAAACCCTGCTTGCTGATCGTAGCAATATTGCATACTCGTCCACCCTGGTCACCTACGGCACGGGCGCGGGCCTCGTTGTTGCCACAGGTGACGACACCGAAATAGGGCGTATTAACGCTCTAATCGCCGGGGCCGACACTTTAGCCACCCCTCTGACCAAGAAAATATCCCATTTCAGCGGTATATTGCTCTGGGTTATTCTGGTGCTGGCAGGCCTCACTTTATTAGCAGGTTGGCTGCACGGCGAACCGTTGCTGGATACCTTTATGGCCGCCGTTGCGTTGGCTGTTGGCGCTATCCCCGAAGGACTACCAGCGGCAATGACTATCATGCTTGCCATAGGTGTCAGCAAAATGGCCAAGCGTCATGCCATTATTCGCCGCATGCCCGCAGTAGAAACCCTCGGCAGCACTACCGTGATCTGCTCCGATAAAACCGGCACCTTGACGCAAAATCAGATGACAGTGCAGGAGGTCTACGCAAGCGACGTTGGTTATCAGATTTCCGGCCTCGGGTATGCGCCACTCGGGGAAATTTTTCTGGATGATCAAGCTATTGATACGCAGTCACAACCCGCGCTTGTCGAGTGCCTCAAAGCAGGCTTACTATGTAACGATTCGCGTTTAATTAGCCGTGCCGAGCAATGGAGTATCGAAGGCGATCCCACCGAAGTTGCCCTGCTCACCGCTGCTAACAAAGCGGGGCTTAGCCGCGAACAGCTTGAACAGACGTTGCCGCGCATTGATACCCTACCGTTCGAATCCGAACATCAGTACATGGCAACACTGCACAGTTCTAAACCCACAGCAATCATCTATATGAAAGGCTCAGTGGAACGCGTGTTGGCCCGTTGTAGTAATGCCTACGACGGACACGGCGAAAGCACCACACTTAACGCCACCGATATCCATCAACAAGCAGAAAAAATGGGCGCTAAAGGCCTGCGAGTATTGGCATTTGCACGCAAGCTAGTCGCCACCTCCGTTGTCTCAGTCGGTCATGCCGATGTAACAGAAGGCCTTACCTTTCTAGGTTTGCAGGGCATGATGGATCCACCGCGACAGGAAGCGATTAGCGCAGTTAAAGCCTGTCAGAATGCGGGCATCCAGGTAAAAATGATTACCGGCGACCACCTCAGTACCGCCACCGCCATCGCCGGTCAGATGGGGCTCACTGGCGCTGTCAGTAACGATCCAAGCAGCTTTGCCATGAGTGGTCATACGCTAACACAGCTTTCCGACCATGAACTCATTGAGGTTGCACAGCGCACTGTCGTATTTGCGCGTGTCGCTCCGGAACAAAAATTACGGTTAGTTGAGGCATTACAAGCTAAAGGTCATGTGGTCGCGATGACTGGCGATGGCGTCAATGATGCACCCGCACTCAAACAGGCCAATATTGGTATCGCCATGGGTGCGGGCGGGACCGAAGTCGCAAAAGAGGCTTCAGATATGGTGCTCACGGACGACAACTTCTCCACCATCGAAGCCGCCGTTGAAGAAGGCCGGGCAGTTTTTGATAATCTGGTTAAGTTTATTACCTGGACCTTGCCCACTAACATTGGTGAAGGTTTGGTCATATTAGTTGCCGTGTTTACTGGTATCACACTGCCCATAACTCCGGTACAAATTTTATGGATCAATATGACCACCGCCGTTCTGCTGGGCCTGACACTGGCATTCGAAGTCAAAGAACCCGGTCTTATGGAGCGTCCGCCAAGACGCCCGGAAACCCCAGTTATTACAGCTGAGCTTGGTTTTCGAATCGGCTTGGTCAGCTTAATGCTGTTAATCGGCGCTTTCGGTTTATTTGAGTGGGCTTTAATACAAGAAAAGAGCATAGAAGCTGCGCGCACCCTCGCCGTCAATATGTTCGTTTTTGGTGAGCTTTTCTACCTGTTCAATTGTCGCTCGTTGCGCTACTCCATGTTTAGGCTGGGTATCTTTTCCAACCACTGGTTAATTCTCGGGGTTATCGGCATGACGGCACTGCAGCTGTTCTTCACCTACAGCCCAGCGATGAATCGAATATTTGGTAGCACCCCCATAGGTCTAACCGAATGGCTTTGTGTATTGGTGGGAGGAATGACAATATATAGCCTAGTTGGAGTAGAAAAATGGCTCCGTAATAAATGGTCGTCTAATAATCAGCCATACTCTCACCGAGCACCTCCCACCCACCGGGTAAGACAAGGTAGAGTAAAGGACGTGAAATAGCAGCCGATTCTTCCAGATCGTGTAATAGGTTTTTGAAGCTTCCCAGGAAAATTTAGCTGCTGCATTTGCTCAAAACTGACAAGAATTTCTAGCGCTGGCGGTCGTGCGATAGTCCGCCTCTCAAAGGAGCGTATTATAATGAACCGATTTAAGGCAATTTTATGCGTAATGCAACAAGGAAAGGACTGCGAACTCACGTTTAAGCGCTCCGTCTCGCTGGCGGAAACCAACCAAGCCAGCCTGAAGGTAATCACCGTTAGCGCAACCATGGCAGATATGAGTGGAACACCGTTGGGCAGCTCAATTTCAGCAGATATACAGACGGCCATCAAGGATACGCAAGAACAGTGGCTGCAAACCCTTATCACGCCCTACCAAAATCGATTAACCATTCAAGCCAAAGCATTAATTGGCACCCCCTTCCTGGAAATTATCCGCGAGGTGTTACGCCATGGTCACGACCTCGTCATTAAGAGCGTCGAAAATCAAGACTGGCTCGACCGGATATTTGGCAGCGATGATATGCACTTGATGCGCAAGTGCCCTTGCCCAGTTTGGTTAATTAAGCCGCAGGCGCCGGATTCTTACCAACGCATTCTAGCGGCAGTCGATGTCGATGATGCCTATCCCGCCAAAGAGCTTGCGGCACGCCATCAACAGAGCATCCAAATACTTGAAATGGCAACTTCTCTGGCTCTATCAGATTCAGCCGAACTACATGTAGCCCACGCCTGGGAAGCCATCGGCGAACAATCCCTGCGTAATGCCCTCGCCCATACGCCAGAAGACAAAATTGCCGCCTATGTGGCGCAGGTAAAACAACATCGCAAAGAGGGTTTAGCTAAACTGCTAAACGAGGTAACCAAAAATCTCGGCAAAGATGCGCTGGACTATTTAAAGCCACAAAAACATTTGGTCAAAGGTTGGGCGCGCAAGGAAATTCCGTTGCTCGCGAAACGCATCAAAGCTGACTTAGTCGTTATGGGTACTGTCGCGCGCACCGGTATTCCAGGATTTTTGATGGGCAATACGGCGGAAACCATACTCAATCAAATTGATTGCTCCGTTTTAGCGATTAAGCCACCAGGATTTGTGACGCCAGTTACAGTGAGGAGTTGAACGTGAACTCTGTCTATCGCAATGGCGTTATTACTTCTGTTAGGTCTACGCGCAGCAAGCTTGGCTAGCAGCACCTCCCTGGTAAATCTATACACACGATTACGCTAAAAACATGTTCAAATCACTAAATATTGAAAGCAAGATTTGCGTCGTTCCTTAGATGGATATCCACATAGATCCGCTATATTTTTAGATGTAATAGATCAGCACGTAGACACTCAGCAATAACGCAATCCAAATTGCAGCAACACCTATCGGCCAAGGTCTTGCAAATATTCCATTCATACCTAAGCACTGTTTAAGCCAACCATGTAACATTCCAAGCAGACAATCCATACTGCGCTGGAGAATTTTTCCACTGCGTGCGAACGTTTCAAACAGGCTACCCCCTAGTCGAATGAAGCACACCCGCCAAAACCAATCAAAATCCAGCGTAATCGTTAGCGTGCGTTTCATCGCTGGCAATAAAAGGAAAAAGGCAAGTCCTGAGAACAAGAGTAACTGTAAATAAAAGACCACTTTACCGGGTACATAAGCATCATATTCCAATGGATAGGGTAAAAGCGCATGCAGCGGCTGCGGGTAGACGCCAATAAAAATGCAAAGGATCGCGAACAACATCATTGCCAACGCCATGTTCCAGGGTGCGTCTTTGGGCCGGAGACCCGAATCTTTCTGGAAATATACGAACCATGGAAATTTTATGCCCGCGTGCAAGAAAACCCCGGCGGATGCGGCTGCCAACAGAAAATAGATCAGCGCAAAGCCTTCGACGATAGCTGCTTCTGAGATCAGCGTCTTTGTGGTAAATCCAGAGGTCAATGGAAAGCTAGAGATGGATAACGCGCCAACAATACCGCAGGCACAAGACAAGGGCATGGTGCGAAAAAGGCCACCAAGATCAGTGCACTTTCGCTTACCCGTTCGGTAAAGCACAACTCCTGCGCTCATGAACAACAGCGCCTTGTAAACGATATGAGCCACAGCATGGGCAGCAGCGCCATTAAGCGCAAGCTCGGTGCCGATACCAATGGCACACACCATGAACCCAACTTGATTTACAATCGAATAAGCAAGAATACGCCGCGCGTCATTTTCCAGTAGCGCATAGATAATCCCATAGAAAATCATGTAGATTCCAACGCCGATTAATATCGGGTCACCGGGAAAAAGCAAAATTAGCGCTAATACCGCCGTCTTGGTGGTAAACGCAGATAAGAACACCGCCCCCGAGGGAGTTGCCTCCGGATAGGCGTCCGCAAGCCATGCCGAAACTGGAGGCGCCGCCGCATTGACCAGCAAACCAATTAAAATCAGCCAGGTGGAAAAGTCCTCGGCCTGGAGGGCTCGAATGTCGATGGAACCCGTTTGAATGGCTACTCCTGCGATACCTGCCATCAGGATAACACCGCCCAGGACATGCATAATGGCATAACGCATGCCTGCCCGAGATGACGAAAGCGTGCCACCGCACCAGACGATAACTGTGGAGAAAATGGCCATCATTTCCCAGAACAGGAACAGCGTTATGAGATCACCGGCAAACGCCACCCCGATTGCCCCGGCAGCATAGGCGTACGCCGCGCTCAGCTCAAGGCGACTGGCCTGGCGGAACGCATAAATTCCGCCCACAAACGCCATCGTCGAAAATATGAGGGCAAACAACCTTCGTACCGCATTACCCTCGATTGGCTCGATCTGATAGTTGATGAAACTCATGGACAATGTAACGCCTTCTGGAACTTGCCACACAGCCCAGATAGTGATCAGTGGCGCCAGCAGTACGATCGCATCACGAAGGTAACCACGGGTAAGGCCGACCAACCCTGCCCCAACCAATAATATGATAGCCGGTGGCAATATCTCAATCATCGTAGTAGTACTCCCGACGTTTCAAGAGCCAGCCGA
Organism: Pseudomonadales bacterium; assembly: GCA_024234615.1. Lineage (NCBI taxonomy): Bacteria > Pseudomonadati > Pseudomonadota > Gammaproteobacteria > Pseudomonadales > Pseudomonadales bacterium. The sequence continues at coordinate 170,502 of JACKNY010000001.1, read as the reverse complement.
GGACTTTAGAGATTAATACCATTGCAAGACAGGCGAGGAATCCAAAGGCAGCACCGAAACCAAACCAACCATCAACGCCAAAATAGCCCTTAATAGGGATCACCTGTTGGAGCAAAACCGTTAGAGCCAGCACAATACCAAATACAATCCATAACCACCGGATCGTGCGCGGGCGTACCAACCAGTGATTAGGTTTGTCCTTAGTCGCCATATGCGGCCCCAACTAGTTGTAAAGCGAGATCGAGTACCGATTGATTCATAATAAAAAACAGCAGCGTGAGGACCGACGTCACTGTCAGCGCAATCACAATCGCGCGCGGAGCTTCACCGTGATCGGTAGAGGTAGTGACATCAACCTCTCGTAACCAAGCCGCAAACACAATGGGTAGAAAATACATCGCGTTAAGCAGTGTGCTCGCAAGAATTGTGAAGATTACCACATAATTAGTGGACTGAAAGGCGCCGGTCAAGATGAACCATTTGGATACAAAACCGGCGGTAGGTGGCATGCCGATCATGCTTAAGGCACCGATCGTAAACGCTGTCATAGTCCATGGCATGCGTCGACCGATACCGCGAAGCTGATCGACTTCTGTCAATTTTGCCGCCGTGTAGAGGCTTCCTGCGGCAAAAAATAGAGTGATCTTGCCAAGCGCATGCGTCACCATGTGAACCACGGCACCGACTTCAGCTAATGGTTTGAGGATTGCCGCTGCCATAACAATATAAGCAAGTTGCGCGATCGTTGAATAGGCCAACAACCGTTTGAGATTTTTCTGGCGTAATGCCACCACGCTTGCCGCCAGAACGGTGAATGCAGCGGCGTAGAGCAGCCAGTCAGCACTCGGCTCAGCGAATAAAAAGTCGATACCAAAAATGTACACAACGACTTTCATTATCGTAAATACACCCGCTTTCACCACCGCAACCGCATGCAGCAAAGCACTCACGGGGGTGGGGGCCACCATCGCCGCCGGTAACCAGCGATGTACGGGCATTAGCGCCGCCTTACCCACACCAAATACGTACAGTGCCAGCAATAAACCAACGGCTGGCCCCGCGAGCTTGCCCTCCAGTATTCCACCTGACGTAAACTCCAGTGTCCCCGTGACCCAGTAGGTCCAAATAATGGCTGGTAGCAGTAGCCCAATCGACGTGCCTAATAAAACGCCAAGATAAACCCGTGCGGAAACAACTGCCTTTCGATTACCTTTGTGTGCAACGAGAGGATAAGTAGAGAGCGTCAACACTTCGTAAAAGATAAAAAGAGTCAATAAATTAGCGGCAAAGGCAATGCCCATCGCCGCCGATAGCGCTACAGCAAACAACACGTAAAAACGGGTTTGATGCTGTTCGTTGTTGGCGCGCATATAGCCGAAGGAATAGAGCGAGTTTACGATCCACAACAATGACGCTAGCGAAGCAAACAATATACCGATCGGTTCCACCCGAAATTCGATCGCCAACCCAGGCATCAGGTCGGCTATGAGCACCGATGGGCGATCCCCGGCGGCTACGTCCGGCAGCAGGGTCCAAACTAATACTGCCAAAACGACGGAAGTCACGAGGGTGACCGCTTCTCGACCGTTGGCGTGACGTTGTCCGAGTAGTGCGATACCTATCGCGCCGAGTAATGGCCAAAAGATGGCGCAAAGAATGTGCAATTCGATAGTCATGGTAAATGTTGCAACAATGCCGACGCGGCTTCACTGGAAAGCGTCATCGGCAATGAAGGGTTGACCCCAAACACGACATTTGCGAGCGCTGAGACCCAGAGCACCAGTAGCATCCACACAGGTGCTTCGCTAAATTTCTCGTGAGCCGGTGCATCCCCAAAATAAGCCACCTCGACAACGCGCCAGATGTAAACAACTGCCATCAGCGAACTCACCAGTATGGTGCCAACCAGCAAAAAGCCTAAGCCCCCTTCCTCCAGAGCAGCTGTGATCAACAGCCACTTACTAATAAAACCCGCCGTACCCGGCACCCCAATTAAACTCAATCCAGCCAGCACAAAAGCGGCCATAGTCCAGGGCATCTGCCTACCAGCGCCAGCAAGGTTCTCAAGTCGCAATCGCGAAAAACGCATGGCGAACGCCGCTACCGCTAAGAACAATGTTCCTTTCGCCAGCGCGTGGTTGAACATATGCAGTATCCCGGCTGTCAAGCCCGATACGCTAACCAAGCTGGCACCGAGCAGAATATATCCCACTTGGGCAATTGATGAGTATGCAAGCATTCGCTTCAAGTTCCTCTCAAACAGCGCAACACCCGATGCCACCAAGATCGCTATTACAGCCAGAGGCATGAGGAAAAGAGCAAACTGCACGTCGTGCGCCAACAAATTTTGTTGAAACACCAGAAAATCGAAACGTAAAAGAACATATAACGCGACTTTTGTTGAGCAGGCGGCAAGAAAGGCAGTAACCATGTGCGGAGCGTAGGTGTAACTCATCGGTAACCACAGGTGCAACGGAAATACTGCAGCTTTGAGCGCCAATCCGAGAGTAATGAAGCCCGCAGCCACCAGAATAGGCCTCAGTTCACCTACCTCATGAATGCGTGCCTCCATATCCGCGAGGTTAAGTGTGCCCGTCATCATGTAGATCAAGCCAACACCGATCAGGTAGAAAGTCGCGCCAATGGTACCCATGATTAGGTAATTGAACACCGCGGGCAAGGCTCGCCGGTTGGGGCCCGCCGCAATCAGCACATAACTTGCGAGAGAGGCGATCTCCATAAACACAAAAATGTTGAATGCATCACCCGCGACCACTATGCCCGTGAGTCCCGCAAGAGCCAGCAGCCATGCCGCGTAAAACAAGGATTGGCGTTCCTGGTCAATTTCCGAATTGATGCTGTGTCTAGCAGCCAACAGAGTGAGCGACGACGACGCTGTCACGATCAACAACAGTAACGCGCTAAATGCAGTAACCTGTAATTCTATGCCGTAGGGTGCAGGCCAAGATCCTAACAGGTAGCTAATACTGCCGCGGTCAAGAACCGATTGAGTGAGGCCAACCGCGATGGCAAATGCAAAGAGGCTTGAGGCTGTTGCTGCAGCCCACGGTAACCCACGCACACGCAAGAGAATTACCAGCGGCGCAGTCAGCATGGGCACCACAACTTGCAACACGGGTAGATGAGGGATGAGGGTCATGAGTCATGATCCAGGTTTTGGATCTCGTGCTCTTCAATTGTGCCGTAAGATTCTTTAATGCGTACTATAATCGCCAGACCTAGTGCTGTAGTAGAAATGCCGACAACGATCGCAGTGAGAATGAGCACCTGCGGTAACGGATTGGAGAAAACCTGATCGATCACGCCTTTTTGGATGATTGGTGCGGTGCCACCGTCCACCTTATCCATCGTGATGTATAGCAGAAAGACTGCAGACTGAAAAATCGATAGGCCAATGAGCTTCTTAATAAGGTTGCCCTTGGCGATAACCGCATAATAGCCAATCATCAAAATGATGGCGAATACCCAGTAATTATAGAGGCCAAACAACTCCATTAGCGATATTCACGAGCGGCAAACGCATAAAAAATTAGTAACAGCGCACCGCACACCGTCATGCCCACACCTACTTCGATCAGCAAAATACCCAGCTGCTGCCCTGAAACCGAGTTTTTGAGGAGCACAGAATAGTCAAGAAAATTCCCTCCAAACGCAATTCCGGCGATACCCATAGCGCCATAGAGCATTGTTCCCCCGACGAGCAACCCCAGGAGGGCTGACCTTGGAACAGCAGACATAGCCTGAGTTTCTCCTTCTAGGAGCGCGTACAGAATAATACCTGCGGCAATAATTGCGCCGGCTTGAAAACCGCCCCCGGGCCCATATTCACCGTGAAACTGTACATAGAGTCCAAACAATACGATGAAGGGTATGAGGAGGCGCCCAACTACGCGCGGAATAAGGTGATGGCGCAAACCCTGAGTCTTGCGAGGAGGACTGCTCGTGGAAACCGATGAATGCTCACCAGACCTAGCGCCCAAGATAAACAGTACACCGATACAGGCCGTAAAAACCACAAACACCTCTCCCAAAGTGTCATAACCACGAAAGCTTGCGAGTACAGCCGTAACGACGTTGGGAATATCAATTAACTCAGGCGTTTTCTCCAAATACCACGGCGCTACGTGTTGGTGAACTGGCGCATCGGGATCGCCAAGTCTCGGTTTATCAAACGTTGCATAAATCAAGACTAGGGTCGTCAAGACAACAACACTGATCGAAACCCACCGTCCGGCCGGAACTGCTTGCTCGTGCTCGGCAGTCAAAGCCAGTGCGCCAAGAAACAACACTGTGGTGATCCCTGCGCCAACAGCAGCTTCCGTTAACGCCACATCTGCCGCGTCTAGGATAAAGAAGTTAGCGGCCATTAGCAGGCTAAAAATGCCGCTTAGCATGACCGCAACGAATAGATTCTTCGTGCGCACGATCGCAACTGCGGTGAGAACCAGCAACGTCAAAAGAAACACAGCAAAAAAAATGACCACGAATTAGCTCCTTCGTAGTATCTGCGGTACTTCCGGTTTAAGCCCCGACAATAACGCGGCGTTGGCCAGTGCATACGACGCAGTTGGCCCCGTCAGGAGCAGAAACCCGAGGATAGCTGCCAGTTTAACGGTGGCGAGTGACAATCCGGCTTGTAGCATTATTCCTACAAGTATAAGGATCGTGCCCATGGTATCGGTGAGACTTGCAGCATGCATGCGGGTGTAGAAGCTGGGCAGACGCAACGCCCCAAGTCCACCAATAAATACGAAGGCTCCTCCAGCCACCAGCAAAGTCCAACTGAGCGCATCAACAACGGTTTCCATCATCTAGGCTTCATCCAACGGATCAGGTGTTTCATGAGTCGCACGATTTTGAAAAAATTCGAGTACAGCCAACACCCCAACAAAGTTGATTAAGGCGTAAGCCAGCGCCAAATCGAGAAAGTCTGGCCGACCGAACAGTAACGCAATCACCGACAACAGTAACGCCGTCTTCGTACCAAACATATTTACAGCCAACACGCGGTCATACACGGTCGGACCACGAAACGCTCGAATGAGCGCAAGACCCATGGTGACTAATATGGCGATTGAGACGATATAGTACACAGTTAGTCCTTCATCAGCTCGGTGACACGGCGGTTAAATTCGCCACCCAATAGCGCATCAGCGCCTTGTTTGGTCAAACAGTGTACCTGCACCCGGCCGTCGTGCACGTCCAAGGTGACAGTCCCAGGCGTCAACGTAATTGAGTTACCAAGTATCGCTTGCCCCACGGAATCAGAGGTTGAGGCATCAAACTCCACCAGAGTGGGACTGATCGGAAGTCGGCGATGGAGGATGATGCGGGCGACGTCCAGGCTCGACTTGACAACTTCAACACCCAACCACCCCCAATATCGGAGTAACCGAGGTATCAGGTGCAACGAAAACACATCGCGATCAAAAAAACCAATGCGTTGTGCTAGATGAACACTTAACGCGCATGACACCGCTCCAAGGCTGATTAGTAGCGGCGTATAGATTCCCGACCACAACAACCAAGCGGCAACCAAAACAACAAGCAATGCGATCATGCGACGCCAAGGCTTAGGCATGCTGCGCACCATCCTCAGTGAATACATTCATGACGGATTCCATGCTCCACCGCCAAGCTCTTCGCAACACATGGTCACCGGGCCGCTTTGTTACACGGATAGTGTTTACGCAAGGAGGCGTAAACGAATTCTCGTGCCGCAAGCTTAGGTGCAATGCGTTCACGCCCAGTCAAATCCGCTACCACTTTCTCGACCACTTCTAATAGGGGTAAAGGATCGCCTAGACAGAACTCGGCATAGCCCGCCGCTCGCTGAAGATCAGGACCCCGAACCCGCATGGCACGCTCACTGAAAGTTTCTTTGTGTGCTAATTCCGCCTCAAGGTTCATCATGACGCGAACATCGGTTGCAACCGCCCCATCAATAAAACCTTGTATATAGCGAGTGCAATACTGTCCATCCGCGCTCTCGCGGTCAACCGACAGAACTTTGCAGTGCAGCGCTAGTTCTTGAGCAGTCAAGACTTCCACAGCTCGAACTCCGTTGAAAGGAAACCATGCGGTGACGATAATTAAACTGAGCAAAATTTGATGACGTATCATACAATCCTTCCTCGACCATCAGGTCATGTCACAGCTTAAAATGCTATCATTTTCAAAAAATTAAATATATGAAAACTGGTGGACAGCGATTTTTGCCAACTGCTAGTTCTGAAAAAACCCAAGGCTATCAAAAAAGGCAGTTAATGCTGTTTCCGGTCTTTGCCATTACCATCGAACGCTACGTTAAGGCTTACGCAGCTTTGTTTTTCCAGTAAAGCGACTGCCCCATGGCGCGTTATTTTTCCTGAGCAACACCCACACAGCGATACACAGCGAAACTCTGCTTACCGTTAACGATCTTTGAGGTCGCCACTATGGTATCCCCACCCAGATCGGCTGCGCTATTGCGCGCCAGAGTCTCCAGTTCCTTTTTCACTTTTTGCGGTTTTCGCTTTATGCCGACAACCTTGTCTGCGAGTGTCGCGGTGGTTGAGCCGAGGCTCTTACAGCTGGCGACTTCCTTGGCCTCCAAAACGCGAACTTTTTCTCCCTCGGCGGTTGGCTTGACCCAGGTACAACCAGCCAATATCAACAGACTGAAGGCTAGGAAAAATACCATTTTTTGGCTCATTGTTGACCCTCTTAAAATAACTGTTTGAAAAGCCAAATTGTAAGCAACAACCTGGCGTCAGTGATACTCATTTTTAATCTCTAGCTGAAAGCTTTGCTAATCCGCGATTTACCTCAACACATTCACTTTGCCTTTACCGGCGATAGCACCCATTTCATCCATTGTCAGCACAGTATCCAATGCGGTCTTTGCCAGCACATCACAGCTTTCTTGGACGATATGCGCCCAGGTTTGCTGATTGGCAAACTGCATACCAAAAACATCCAGTGTGCCGCCGCGATTGCGATAGCCCATAAAGCGGGTGTCTTGCGGCCCGGTATCCAAGCGCCTGAGTACGCCAGCCATGACTTCGGCATGGGTATGGCAGACGATCACGCGATGCGGCACCCTTGGAATAATTGTCTCTATTGCTTCAGCAGTATGCGCATACACCGATTCAAGTTCATCTCTGGCACCGCGAAAGCGCCCCGGTTCTAACATCGCCACCACCGAGCAGCGAATACCTTTTTCACGTAATCGTACAGCGGCGCGTAGCACCGCTTGTAGCTGATAGGCTCCGATTGCAATCAATTGTATTTGTGCGTCGGTATCATGACTCAGCAACAGCGCCCCCTGTTCTGCCGCCAGCTTGGCTTGCGCTTTGCTACAGACAACTTCCACCTTACCCTTAGCAATTACCGCTGTTGCCACTCTTCCCCTCTCGGCGTATAGCTTGGCCAAAACTGCCACCGCTGTATTGGCGTCAAAGGGAAAAACTACCGGGGCGACATCGGCCATTTCCTGTATCCAAGCTTCGCTCAGCGTCGGGTCTTGGTGAGATTGCTCATTTTTACCGTTTTCCCAGGTATGGGAAGTCACGATAATCGGTACGCTGAGCCACTCGACGCGGCGACCCGTTTCTATAAAGTGGCGGGCAAAGATCGCTTCCTGGCGCATCGCTCCTAGCATTTTTACTGCAAAGGCCTCATAACTCACCGCCAAATTAATACCTTGCTTATTCGCCAGCGCAGCCGAAACCACTGCCTCCTCATTCAAGGCAGTGATAACACTACCGAATAACGATTCGGCAATCCCGGCTTCCGGCGCGGCAACCCGGTGTAGTAGCGCATCCAATGATTTATTCATGCGATTGCTGCGCATTTCGTCGGGATTACCCACTCTGAATCGATGGCCTGGATTTGCTTGCACCAGGGCACAGAACCAACGATCCAATTGTTCCATTGGCGAAACCACCTGACCGACCGCCGCTTCGGTGTCCTCTGGCAACTGCGGTGCAGGCACCTTAAACTCGCGTAGGCAATGCGCTTTTTCCGCTCGGCGTCCGCACTCGTGATGGTTATTTAACAGTGCCACGCCTGCTTGCAACTCCTCGAGCGGCACATATAGCTGCTGCGCCCCCTGATTGAACAGGGCACGAATATCTTCCTGACTGGAGGGATTGCCAATGAGAGGGAGGTTATGTGCGGCATTGGTTCCGGCACCGAAAAACCCATAACCCTTGGTTGTTTCGGCGATGGCGTAGGGCAGTTCCAACGGATAGTGCAGTAGCCCTTGCTGTAAACTTTCATGCTTTTGCTTGAGATTATCCGCCATGTTGATAATAGCCCAGGCGAACGCTGCCGGATCTCTCCCGTCAATGTCGACCGGGGCAAAACCGTTCAGTTTCAAGTGGTCTCTGAACCATTGCACGCCGCCGGTCTGCGCCATGGTGGAACGCTGGTCAATACGGCGACCATTGGCAATCATGATTGGCATCACTAGCCCGGTATCCTCGCCGCGCCACCAACGCGGTGCCCAGTCGCTACCGCGCTGCTCTTCAAATGCGCCGTCACTTAAAAAGGTCACCAGTTGCTGTCCGGGCAATGGCATGTGCATGTATTGCAGCTCAGCAAAACCAAGATACCCGCCTTCGCTGATACCGCCGGCCGTATATGGATTAACGTGACTGCCTAGGGGAGCTGCTGGACGGCCATCGGCAGCAATCTCGTAGCTGTAAAAATCCTGGCAGAGCCGACTTAAACCCTGATCCGACAGTGGATAACGCTCTGCTTGTTCCAGCTCAAGATTGCCTATCAAAATGTTGGCCGCATCAATTGCCGCAACGCAGTGACCTTGCCCCATCATCCAGGCACGCGTATTCCCACTAAGTGCATTGGCAAGCAAATAGCCCACATAGGCAGGTACCATGTTCAGGGCACCACCGGTATGGCCTTCCGGACTGGTTTTAAAATCTTCAGCCGCGAGTGCGCGGCCGTCCAAATAGACATTTTTTGCGTAAGTCATGTGCACGGTGAGCCACATCGCCATATTGCAGAGCGAATCCGCAGCCCGCAACAGTGCGACGGCACGTTCTGACGTGCAGACACCCTCGGCTTCCAGCTTTTGAATCAACCCTAACACGCGTTGCCGGGTCACCTCCTGATGTTGAACTACCCCGCGACCCTTTGCCCATAACTCAAACCTAGCCGACATTTCCAACTCCCCTTTTTACTCTGTTCAAATAAGTAAACGCCTACCCTAATGGTTCTCGGGCTGACTTTTACGCGCCACGTGCTTTTCCATCACTTGCCAGGCTTGTTCTGCCGTTTCGACATAGGTAATGAGCTGCAAATCCTCAGGGTCGATCATACCCTCCTCAACCAGCAGCTCCAGGTTCAGCACTTTTTGCCAATAATCACGACCAAATAATAATATGGGGAAAGGTGCAATTTTTTCAGTCTGCACTAAGGTCAGAGTTTCGAATAATTCATCGAGCGTACCAAAGCCCCCTGGGAAAACCGCTAAGGCCCTGGCGCGCATTAAAAAATGCATTTTCCTCATGGCAAAATAATGGAAGCGAAAACAAAGTTCCGGCGTGATATAGGGGTTGGGATGTTGCTCTTTGGGCAAAACAATATTCAAACCAACCGACTTTCCGCCCACATCACTGGCACCACGGTTGGCCGCCTCCATGATACCGGGGCCACCACCAGTGATCACATGCAGACTCGGCACTTCATTACTCATGGATTTTTCAGTAATTATGCGCGCCAACGCTCTCGCCTCTTGGTAATAGCCGGCTTGCTTGAGCTGCCTTTTTGCCCGTATTTCTTGCTGCTGTAATTCAATGTCGTTTTTATTGCTCGACAACTGGGCTGCTATGGCGGATAACTCGCGCTGCGCCGTTTCCAGGTCAAGGGTACGGGCACTGCCAAACATCACCACCGTATTCCTGATATTGTTTTCGTTCAGTACTAACTCCGGCTTACTGAGTTCCAACAGTAGCCTTACCGGACGATTCTCATCGCGTAAAATAAACTCCTCGTCATCGTAGGCCAACTTATAGGCGGAGGAGTCGGTATAAGGGCTGCGCACGCCCGCTTTTTTTGCGTGTTTAACGTCATCCGCAGCGCTCGGAAAAATTCTTCGGTCAAATTCATCAAACTTTGGCATAAGCTGCTCGCTCCATGAAGTTGGTATTGTTCTTAATCATGCCCAGTTTAACCCGATAACCTTGCTAGTTTACTATGACATCTCTAGAATTTGGACTTTTGCCGCCCTCAAGCAATATCAGGAATCGTCATGAAACGTATTTTAGTGGTCTGGGAAAATAGCCGCAGTAGCGATAAAGCATTGCGTAAAGCGAACCTCCTCGCCAAGCATGCCAATGCTACAGTGAAGGTCGTCAGTTTTATCGGTACGACGACTGATGCCTCAACTGATGAACAGAAAATTACTGCGCTCAGTGAACAGCTTGAAAATAGCATTGACCATGTATTCGAACCTGGCATTGAGGTTTCCTGCAAGCTAGTGGACTGCGATGATATAGCCGATTGGATTTGTCAAACCTGCAAAAAAAGTGGTTTTGATCTCGTTATAAAATCCAAACACAAATCAAAATCCGTGCTGTATTCTCCCACCGACTGGAAACTGATCCGTCAACTGACCTGCTCACTGTTACTGATAGACTCTTCACCAAAAAAGAAAAGTAATCATCGGGTGCTGATCACACTTGATGTCAAAAGCACCAGTACGCTTCAGCAACAAATTAATACCAAGGTGCTGAGTACCGCGAAACAATGGGCGAATTATGATTACAGCCATTTGCACGCCACCTATATCATTCCAATTGCGAAAGCACTCGAAGAGCTCGTCATCGTCGAGGCGGGAGATGTTATTCACAAAAAAGGCGCTGCCGCCTATAAGAAAGTCCAAAATCTTCTACAAGAACATGCTATTAACGATGCTGAGATACATATTAGCGCTGGCAATCCGGCTATAGAAATCGCTAGCGTCGCCAGCAAAACCAAAGCAGACTTGGTGATCATGGGAAGTGTCGGCCGCAAAGGAATAAAAGGACTGCTTTTGGGTAATACGGCGGAGAAAATCATCAATAATCTGCATACAGATTTACTGGTGATAAAGCCTTAACAGGCAGCATTTAACTCCGGCGAGACCGAGCTCCCCGGTAGATGGCATAAATCATTGCAGCAATAAATACGACTAATGCCACGGCATTAAGCAACCCACCTAATGCGTAGAGCTTGGTCTGTAAACTCAACCCGCCAGTTACCCGCACCAAGAGCGTGCCATGCAGGAACACGAGCGGAATATAAAACAGAGGGGAATAAGGGATTTTCAATCGCGTTACGGCAGGAAAAATAATCAGCGCATGTCCCAGCACCATAGAAAACACAAAACCCAAAAACAGTGCGTGCAGAGGTGTATCGCGCACAACCACCATTACGCTAAGGTTGTTTAGCAGCAATAGCAGCGCGGCAACAAACAACCATCCGTAGCCCGCCAACATACAGAATGCGGTAAACCTTGGCAGACCACTCTGACGCACCGTGCGCCGGGCAATATCATAGCTAATTAACCAAAGCGCAATAGCTAAAATACCAACTGCAACAATTAGCTCTCCCAGCGAAAACCGCCAAATACCGATCAGCGCTCCTAGCCAAGGAAGTAAAGAGAGCACGGCTAACCCTTGCCGTTTTCTATCACTACGAATCGCCAAGCGACTCAGCTCAAGGCGCTCGCCAGCTATGGTCAGAACTAGATAGACCATCCACCATAACACTGATATCTGCATATGCACACCTAACAGCAACAGCAGGTTACCAACCACCAAACCGATAGCGCCACTCAGTAGAATCCAATTGTGAATCGCTGGCTGGATTTTCAATACCGCTACCGAGGCCGCCACAAAGATGACACTACCTAGCAGAATCAGACCAAAGCCGAGCTGTGGATCAAACCCCAACATTAAGCTGATGCCACCCAACCCGCTCAACAGGGGCGCGCTGTATGCCCAGCCTTTAGCAATGGCGACCGCGCGCTCCAAACCAATCACTGTGCCAAAAAAGGCGGCGACCATGAGCACCCCATGATGGGGTATCTGTGACAATCCAACCGGAGGCACTGACCAGCCCAGCCGGGCGATGCCGGCTAATGTGCCGACGACCAGCGATGCCATACCCAATACCAGTAATGGTACGCGTAAAAGATTGTGGAAATTCTGTTTCATCTCTCTTTCCTAACAGAAAACTGAATTCACCACCCCAGTATTTTCTTCGCTTCTGCTGACATCATGTCCGGTCGCCAGAAGGGTTCCCACACCAGCTCAATTGCTACCTCGGCACCCTGCGCAATTTTTTCTACCGCCTGCTGCGCCTCTTCAACGATCTGGTCACCCATAGGGCAACCTGCGGAGGTCAAGGTCAACGTAACGGATATTTTGGATCCCTCGCAAATCACGTTGTAGATCAGGCCAAGATCGACAATATTAACGCCTACTTCTGGATCGAAAACCTCCGATAGTGCATCGTAAACTGCCTTTATTTTAGGATTCTCTGTGCCGCTGTTCATAAAATACTCTCTGAATATCTATAAACCTGTTTAGGGAGGTTCTGATTAATTCTTTAGTTGTATCACGCCCACAGTTATATCATGGCCATGAACAGCATTGAACCCGGTTTAACTCAACCCGCTTGATCTAAATCATCTTGCTTCGTTTTGCCTGCCAATCAAGCCTGAGAACACATAGATCAAGATCCTTGAATGGGTAATAATGATTTTAAAGTAACTATCCAAAGGATTACTAAGTTAATGAGCTTCCTTAGAAAGCTGTTTGTTTTTTTCACTATTATTTTCGTACTTTTTGTTGGCGCAAACATTTACGTGGCCAACAAATCACAGACTTTTAAAACGCTACACCAACCTTTTGTTAACACCTTTATGCAGGATTTATCCCAAACTTGGCGCTTGCAAGATATCCAATCCCGCGTGGATGATGCCTTCTTAGAAAAAGCTTCAACCGATGAGGGCAAAGCCTATCTGGATCAATTCAGTACTCTGGGACTTTTCCAAGAGATGCAAGAAGTTGAAATGGGCAAATATTATTCCGGCTCCAAAGGCACCATGGGTGAATTTATTTTTAAGGCAAAGTTTGAACGCGAACTGGTACTGGCAAGGGTAACGATCAATGTGCTGGATGGCGACGTCCAAGTACTGGGTATCACCATCAACAGTATGGACGAAAAAGGTCACCCGATCGATTTTAAGCCCATCAATTGACGCCACGAATTAAAAACATGCTTCTCATTTTGCCTTGGACTGGCTGAGTTATGACAGCTTGGCAAGAGCGCCGCTACTATCCTATCAGCCAGTATTTTAAAAGCCGCTTTGGCGAGAAAGTCGGCAAGATTTCCGTGAGCGTCGCGGAAACCTGCCCTAACCGACAAAGCCCGAAAATGGCAGCCTGTATTTTCTGCGACGAATACGGTTCAGCAGCCTATCCCTTCGAGCGCGAAAACGACTTGGCGGAGCAAATCAGTAGTAATCGCAAACACGTTCAGCGACGTTTACGAGCGAACAAATTTCTGGTTTATTTTCAAGCCTACACCAACACGCTAGGCCGCATTTCAGCACTGGAGGAGCGATTCAAAATAGCTCTCGCAGAGCCCGATATCGTTGGGCTAGTGGTGGGTACGCGGCCTGATTGCTTGCCGGAGCGAATCTTTCCGTTATTCCGCGACACAGCAAAAAATAGCTATCTGATGGTTGAGCTCGGCGTACAGAGCTTTTTCGATGATCAGTTGGCCTTTTTACGTCGCGGTCATCATGCGGAATCATCACTCAAGGCAATTCAACGCTTGCATGAACAGACCACAGCGGATATCGGCATACATCTTATATTCGGCCTACCCAATGAAAGCGATGAGCGTTTGATTGCCACCGCGCGACAGATTAACCAACTGCCGATTGATAATGTCAAACTGCATAATCTGCATGTGTTAAAAAACACCCCGTTAGCAACGCTTTATCAGAACGGGGAATTTGCCACAATCGAACTCGATGAATATGCCCGCCGGGTGATTATTTTCTTGCGCCATCTCTCACCCCAGGTTGCCGTACAGCGGCTCGCCGCTGTCGCTAACCGCTGGGATGAATTGATTGCCCCGCAATGGACACGCGAGAAGATGCAACCGCTGATTTTTATTGAAGAGCAAATGGCACAAGCGGGATACTTTCAGGGCGATCTTTATGATGGGCAGGCTACTCAGGCTTAATTTAACTACCACTAGCCGCCATCAATGCCAGCGTATTATCCAACATCCGATTGGAGAACCCCCACTCATTGTCATACCAGGCCATCACCTTCACCATACGCCCTTTAACACGGGTATGGGCAGCATCAAAATTGGCGGATGCGGGATGGTGATTGAAATCCACAGATACCAATGGCTCATCACAGTAGGCGAGAATGCCTTGCAAAGGGCCTTGCATTGAAGCCTCCTTTATTAAGCGATTTACTTCATTCAGGCTGGTGTCACGAGCGGCGAGAAAATGAAAATCGACTAACGACACATTCGCGACAGGAACACGCACCGCCATGCCATCCAGTTTGCCCGCCAGCTCCGGTAACACCAACCCCACCGCCTGGGCCGCACCGGTTTTCGTCGGGATCATGGATTGCATTACCGCACGGGCACGATAAATATCGGCATGATAAACATCCTGTAACTTTTGATCATTGGTATAGGCATGTACTGTGGTCATTGAACCCTGTTCAATACCAATGGCGTCATTCAAAACCTTTGCCACCGGAGCCAAGCAATTCGTGGTACAGGACGCGTTCGAGATGATCTGACTGCTCGCTGTTAATACCTGGTGGTTTACACCGTACACCACAGTAGCATCCACATCATTCGCTGGAGCGGAAATAATCACTTTTCTCGCGCCAGCTTCAAGATGTCCAATGGCTGTTGCGCGTTGAGTAAAAAAGCCCGTACACTCGTAAACCACATCGATATTTAATCTACGCCACGGCAGATTTTTTGGTTCGCGTTCGCTCAGAATCTCAATCCTGTCACCATTCACAATCAATCCATCCTTGTCGTCGCTTAGCTCGCCAACAAAGCGACCATGCACAGAATCGTAACGCGTTAGGTGCGCGTTGAGTTGGGTATCACCCAAGTCATTCACCGCGACGATTTGAATCTGATCACGCTTACCGGACTCATACAATGCGCGCAATATGTTACGACCAATACGCCCATAGCCGTTGATTGCAACTCGAATAGGCATGCCGCCTCCTTGACCCTGTTATTGATTAGCTTTTGAAATGGCTCGCATGGTATCCAAGCCGGGGGAAAACCACCGCTGCTGATAGCTGCAAAAATAGCTCAAGACATAATTTTATACAGACTATCGAAGACTGGTTTTAACTGTTGGTAACTTTCACGATAGGAGCGATAAAGAGCGTCATTCCTATCCCGAGTGGTTGACTGCGGATGAAAGCTGCGATTAATCACCACACCCTTGGTGACGGCTTCTTGCAAACTGCTATAAATACCCACCCCCGTGGCCGCCAGCAACGCAGCACCAAAGGTTCCGGTATCAACGTTTTCGACCCGATCGAGGGTACGGTTCATGATATCGGCCTTAATCTGACACCATAGATCGCTACGCGACGCACCCCCGCTAATCACCAGCGTGTCACAACTAAAACCCGCCGCCTGCTCAAGATGCTCCATCAAATGCCGTGCCGAAAAGCCAACCCCCTGCATGACCGCACGCACCATAGAGTGCGAGTCATGATTCTTCGTCAAGCCGATAAACGCGCCCCTCGCCTTCGGATCCCAGATCGGCGCCCGCTCACCCATCAGGTAGGGCAAAAATAGTAACGGATCTTTGATTGGCTCTCTCGCCGCAACCTCAAGTAGCAGTTGATTAACATCCTTATCCAAACCACGGGCAAACCAGTCTAAGGCATCACCGCCCGCCTGGGTTGGCCCTGCGTGCAAATAGAGCCCCTGATAGGCCGGAAAAGTAACCACTCCCGACGCCGGGTGCGCTTGCTCAGATACCAAACCAAGAATTTCAGAAGTACCTGCCAGTTGAAAGCCTTGGCCATGTGAAAACGCACCAGAGCCGAACAGACTGGCCCAGCAATCCATGGTTCCCACCACCACCGGGCACCCTATTTTGATCCCACACCAGCCCTCTTTTAAGTGGCCAGCGATTTGATGAATCGACTTGATAGGCGGTAACCGTTGCTCTAGCCCAGCCACTAAGGCTAATGCCTGCTTCAGGTAACCGCCAGACTCAGCGACCAGCCCGACGGAACTTAAGGCATCGGTTACCCGCTCACCGGTCAACTGCAAAATACAATAATCCTTGGGCGAGAGAATCCAGCGGGTTTGCTGCCATACCTCCGGGTTATAATATTGCACCCACTGCGCCCGACTGATTAATGAAGAGCTGTCCAATAACCCAATTTTTTCATCCTGCTCGCGCTTAACGCATTGCTCAATGCAATGATTCAATTCTTCAGTCACTTCAGCACACCGTTGATCGTCCCAAACAATAGCGTCCATCAATGCCTGACCATGTTCGTCCACAAAAATATGGGTATTAACCTGGCTACAAATACCAATACCTACAATAGATTCAAGATCGAATTGCTGCGCTATCTGTGCAATGACATCGGTCATGCAATCCATCCAATCCTGCGGATTTTGCTCAACCCAGCCAGGCTGGGAGGAGCGTTTCCCATAGGCAATTCCCGTGCTAAACAGGCATTGGCCTCCAGCGGTATAAATCGCTCCTTTGACAGCGGTTGTTCCGACATCAAACGCCAATAACATCTTATCTTGAACCATTGAGCGCGCTCCTTATTGCCGCCAGGAAATCACGCAGTTGGGCTTCGCCCTCCAGCATTTTCGCCAAGCAGGCTGATCCGATAATCACACCATCGGCACCACATTCAATAGCCTGTCTCGCCTGTTCAGCATTGGAGATACCAACCCCCAACAAAATTGGCGCGACAACGCCATTGGCTCGTAATCTTTCAATTTTCATCTTATTACTCATATCGAATTCATTACGTAATCCGGTTTTCCCACTCGCCGCCTGCAACATCACATAACCAGAACAAAGGCGCGCTAAAGCAATCATTTCTTCAGGTAAATCATGGGGCACGAAAACAATAGGCCGGATGGCGGCAGCCTCAAGCTCACTTTCCTGTTTCGCGGCACCGACCTGAAGCAGGCCATCGAACTCAGCTTTCCCATTAATTAATAGCTGCTCCAAACACAGGTTTTGATAACCCATCATGACCACGGCTTTGTCCTGATGTTGTTGCCGTATTCGACTTGCACACTTGGCAATATCGCGTTGCTTAACCGCCGTGGCGAGCGCACGACTCATTGAGTTTTGCACCAGTTCGCCGTCAAAAAATGGCTCGCTACAGGGGATACCAATTTCAAACACATCAACACCCTGTTGGGCATAAATTTCCACCTGACTTGGCAGCGCCAGCGGATCTCCCACTGGCAAATAGCAGGTTAAAATAGGGCGAGTTATTGTCCTTAAACTATCCAATCGATTCATACAGCAATTTGCCCTTCAAATTTTTCAGTGGTAAGAGGTTAACTCATTTGTGGGTGCGTTCATTGCACGCCAAATATTCGTTCTAAAAAGATTACCTCAGAGCAAGTAACTTTAGGGCGAAGGGAACCAAATTAGAGCGCAGACTGGATATTTGATGCACGATTCGGATCGTCAACGTTGTGCTAACGGTTAAGGAATAATGCAGAAGTCTATTAAGAGACCCTCTAAAAAAAGGCCAAGCACTTTAATGCTTGGCCATAAGCAAGCAGAGTCGCCTGCGGAGGGAAACCATAACCGTTATCTCTATCTCATTTCCTGAACAGGGCTCACAGCGGGTAACGCTGAATCGGCCAAAATTTAAAGAAGTGGCAATAGATAAGAATCAATGGAAAGGTCATCGACAACATCGCATTCGCTAACCAAAGCTCCGCACTGTAAGTTGGTGCGCCACTGACAATATGAGCTAACACGCCATACATAATCCACTCGTAGCCTCGGCACATGAGCGCGCCAAGCATCATGCTTAGGGCAATCAACAGTAACCCTCGCCAAGGCTGGCGAATGGATAAAAACACTTGATTGCCCGTGGTATCCATCATGAGAAAAAGTCCAAACAGGAAGGATACCGGTGCCTTCACCATAAAAGTGACAGGGTCGATCTTGAAAAACTGCGTTGCCAGCCAAAAAGTCAGGAGCGAAAGTAGCAGCACTGTGCTCCCCAATAGCAACCCATGATATGGCTGTTTGGCACATAGATTTTGCTTGGATCTGAGGTTCGTGAAGGGCCTAAAATCTACCAACTGGAAGGCAAAGATAACACTCAAGGTTGTAATCAAATAAACTATCGCCGTCCAGGGCTCAAACAATCCCAGCGGCGCAATAGCGCGCCAGCTTTCGGGAATACCGGACAACAATGAAAAGTCAAAAAAGATTTGGTAAAGCAGATACGCCAGTACATAGGAAGAACACAGCATAGCCCAGCCTTTCATCGAGTTACTCAACCCATGAAACGGCCAGCCTTCGAACACCAGCAGTTGCCACATGACCGCAACCACCGACAATATAATGAACATCATTAAAAAGGGTGTGGGTGGTGCAATATTTAGCCCTACCCACTGCATGCTAAGGGCGGCAACAATTAACCCCAAAGCTATCGCCAACAGGGTAAAACTCAGGCCCCGCCAAGGCTGGCTATGAATACGCGCAAGTTTGTTCGGATAGTTAAACTGCCAAACAGCATTAATAATCACCAACGAAGGAATACAACTGATAGCGAGAAAGCCAAACCAGTTTTGATAAAAACCATCCTCCATCAGGAATATCAAAGATAACGCCAACAACAGTAAAAACAGTGAATGCACGAAAAAACGAGTCAGCAGGCTGACACCCCCTAGCCATAATTTACCCATCAAAAATTCCTCGTCCGCGAATTGGGATTTAAGCAATCATGGCATTGACTTACAGCGACATACAATCAGCAGTCCCCGCCGGGATCGATAAAACACAGGATTAGGATAGCGGAAGTACTAACTGGATAAGCCGAGATTAACAAGGACTCATCAAGAATCCCTCAATACTTAAGGAACCTCTGAATAATTCCTTAAGAAAAACGCAGTGTATCCGAGGGTTTTTCGTTATAGCGTTGTATGTACTCGGCGGAAAATCGGCCCATATGGGTGAAGCCATTTTGGTAGGCGATTTCAGAAACTTTGCCTTTGTTGCCTGCCTGCTGCAAGCCGGCACGAACATTTTCGAAACGTACATTCTTTAGGTAATTCAACGGAGTAATACCAAGGAACTGCTTAAAGGCTGAGTAGAGTGCTCGTTCACTGCAGCCAGAAGCTTCCACAATATCTTCCAGCGTAACGCATTCAGCAAAATTATCTTCAATGAATTTCTGAGCCCGACTGACAATTTTAGGAACAATAGGTCTTTCCGCTATTGCCAGTTGCTGACGATAATTATGATCCAGGTTATTTAAGATTAGTGCTGAAAATACTCTTTCAAGCTCTATTGCTACCTGTTTTCGTGCAATCAAATCAGGGCAGCTATCAGCCTGTTTTAACAACATCAGGATAAAGTCTTTGATTAACTCACCTTTGGCACTGGTGAAATCAATTAACGGCTCAAACTCCAAAGGCTCGGTAAGGATAATTTTAGCCTCCTGACTCAGATAACCCTCAAGAGATTTACGATCAATCTTAACCATCACCTGCTCGCAATCGGCAGACCAACGCGAACGCACCGCCTCATGCGGAGAGATCAGGGTCCCCAGGCCCGGCTGGGTTTTATAGCGGGACTGACCATACTCAAGACTAACCGAGCCAGACAGCGGGAATTCCAGCATGTAAAACGCCTGGAAGGTACCCGGCACTATCTCTATATCAGCGCCATAGGAGAGAAAATTAAGCGACATCCCCCGCAAGCGAAAACTGTTGTAATGGGCCTTTAGGCGATTATCGAAGCGCGCCAGCTCTAAGTCATGCGGGCAATATGAATGGGTAACAACCTTCCTCACCTCTTCAACCCGAGAGGAGCTAAAACAATTATAGCGTTCTAATGGAATAGGCTTGCTATACATACGCGTATGTTGTGCTGTCACCATAATTAGATCGTATTATAACAACATTAATTGCTCTCAGGCACAATGGCTTTGCCTGAAAATAAAGGCGAACCGAAGGGTTTCAGTTCGCCACAAGTCCCTGTTGATAAATCAATTAAAAACTGTATTTAGCCGATAGCGCCCATTCCCTTTCCTTTGCGTACACAGCTTCCGCATAGCCAAACCCCGGTAGTTCCTCGTTACCGGTGATGATATAGGTTTCATCGCTCAAATTACGGCCGGAAAAGGCAAATTGCCAGTGCTCACCCGTACGATAAATCAGAGCGGCGTTAAACAGGTTCAGGGCATCCTGTTCAATTTGGGGTGAATTGATCGTATTGTTCTGCACCTCGTCGCGGTAAGACCAATCCGTATGCAGTGTCAGTTCACCCGCTGCCAGCTCCCAAGTGTAGTCAACACCGACAAAGGCCGTAAATTCAGGGGTATTAGGGAATTTATCATTTTTATTAATGGTGCGCGCACCGGGAATAGCTCCTGGCGCTTTAGTATACTCAGCGTCGATATAAGCGATATTTGCACTGATACTCAACGCCTCGATAGGATTCGCTAATAACTCAATTTCATAGCCCTGAATTTCCGCTTCTACCGCATTCAGGGTGGTGGGTGCGACTCCCGCAAAGACATTCACCTGCAAATCCTCATACTCGGTAAAATAGTAGCTCCCGTTAATACGCAACGTGCTGGCCTGGTTCGTCCATTTCCACCCCAACTCATAGGTCGCGGAGGTTTCCGGCTCATAGTTGATCGGCTCCAGCACACCCGGTGGTGGTATACGCTGATTAAAGCCACCACTCTTAAAGCCAGTGGCATAGGATGCATAAATAAGCAGATCTTGCGTGGCTTTAAAATCGACACTCAATAACCCCGTGGTCTCATCGAAATCTCGCTCAAATTTTTGATTCGGCACTAAATCGAACTCAGCAACTGTGGGTAACTGGCCACGAACTACCTTGGCGAACTGCAGGGTATTATCCAGAAATGTCATCGCCAAATTACCACTGGGATCGACGGTCACAAATTGATCCGGGGTAAAACTCTTGGTTTCGTCGGTTTTACGTAAACCAGCGGTAACCGACCAGCGATCGTTAATATCAAAGGTGACCTGACCAAAGAAAGCATCGCTGTCGTTGTCAATGTCGCCACCGCTCTTGAGGTAGAAAGTAGAGGTAATCACATCATTACGATTATTTCCCTCTTCTTCAAAATGATAGTATCCGAGCAACCAGTTCAGGCGATCATTGAACCCCGTACCGCTGAGCTGAAATTCCTGGCTAAACTGTTCTTGATCCATGGTATCGATCGTCTCAACCAATACGTAGGGCGAGTTATCGGTATCACGCGCAAACAGTGCATCAAACTCTCGGTACCCTGTCACCGATTTAAAAGTGACCACACCAAAATCATAGGCGAAAGTGAATGAGGTGCCTTTTACCTCAGCATCTGAAGGCGTGTTGGAACCTGAACGGGTCACGAAAGGACTATTACAATCATCCGCCGTCAGCGCCTGGGCCGCGGCACTGGTGCCCAAACAGGTATAGTCGCCGATATCAAAGCCCGGAACGACCGCAGCGACGGCATCGTTCAGGGCAACACCGACTAAATCGGCGGTCGGCTCAAAGGACAACAAACGTTGCGCCTGTGCCTGTTCATCACGATCTGTCCAATCGGCCGTTAGCATCATGGACAACGATTCCGTCGGCTCAAAATCCAAACGCGCATGAAAAACCTGAGCATCGGTGTCGTTCAGGTCCTTGCCGCCATTTAAATTCTTTACATTGCCATCCTGGTTGAGGTTGGCATAGGAAAACTTACCACGAAAATTCGTGGTAAAGGGAATATCCACTGTGGCTTTAAAATCAAAACGATCATCGGTTCCGGTTTTTATCTCGACCTCACCGGCAAATTCTTCTCCAGCACGTTGTGATGTAATGTTGATCGCACCACCAATAGTGTTTTTACCAAAAAGTGTGCCTTGCGGCCCCCGCAACACTTCTACTCGCTCAACATCGACGACATCCAGCACTCCGCCCACTGAACGAGCGATATAGACACCGTCCAGATAGAGACCAACACCCGGGTCACTGACTAGTGTGAAATCGGTTTGCCCAATACCGCGTATGAATATGGAAGAAGAAACCCGGCTACCGGAAATTGGTGTACTTGAATCAAAGGTCAGCCCCGGTGTTGCGTTGGATATTTGTGAGATATTATCCACCTGCAATGCTTCCAGCGACCGCGAAGTGAAGGCGGTGATGGAGATGGGGGTTTCCTGTAAATTTTCTTCCCGTTTGCGGGCAGTGACGACTATTTCTTCGATGGCACTGGATTTTCCGTCAGCATAGAGCAAAGGAGCAGCAAACTGTCCCGATGCCAAACAACAGACCATCACAGCTAAATGTGATCGCTGCCATTGAGCGATTGACTCGCTTTTAGATTTTTTGGTAAACATCAATTCCTCCCGATTCACGGCATTTATTGCATTTTGTCTTCGCCATGATACCCAAACAAGAAAGGAGGCCTTATCCAGTTACCGTTACTATTATCCAGCTATTGCCGTTAAAACCTAGGATTCGGGCTATCTGATGGGTCTGGGGGGATCGGAGAAAGCTTGAAACCGTCATTTGAAGCCGTTTGCTGCACCATGACAAGGTTGCAATTGGCACATTTGTGCGCTGCATTGACACGCGCTCTATTTAATAAATCGAATCGTTAAAGGATAGCGATAGTATTCACCCTGGCTGGCTTTAATGAGCCCGATAATGGTTACCACCAGCGCAAAAACCCCAAGCGCTGCGAGCAAGAAAATTCCGATAACAACAACTACCAGCAACCAGCTAATAAGTACAGCGATCAACAAGGTAAGCTGAAAATTAAGGACTTCTTTGCCGTTATAGTCGACGAAAGGCATTTCATCCTTTTTCATTAACCATAAAACCAGCGGGGCGATCAGGTTTCCAAAGGGGAAAACGAAACCGGCAAAGACCGCCATATGACAAAACATGCCCCAGTTTTTTTCATCTTTCGTCATCGACAGTACCACTGGTTATATTGGTTTTTCATCTTGCTTAGTCATCTCCCGTAGCCTTCCATCGCTACCATCTTTAACAGCATCATTGACCATAATCTATTCATTTGACTTAACTTCAGCTTCAGCTTCTGCAGCCGCCTCTTCCATTTTCCTTTTCACATCTTCAGGCATCGCTTCCGACATCCCCTTTAAAAACTCACCAAGCGCTTTGCCCGCTTCTTCAGGTGTCATGTCTTCGCCTTTTTTGGCCATTTTTTCAAAGGTTTTACTAGCCTCTTCAGCGCTCTTTTGCCATTTCTCGCCGACAGCTTCCATTTTTGCCTGATAATTACGCGCGTTATATTCACCCGAAAGCTGCATCAGCAAAAGTACCGCCGCCAAAATACCTATCGCCGTTTGTGCAGTTTGCTGTTTAATCCCATGCACTTCCATCGTTGCGATATACATCAGGTACATGCCCAGGCCCAAACTAACGATGGTACCGAGGTAGGGAATCCAGCCGACCAGAGGCATGATAAGGTAGATGACACTGGCATAAGAAACACAGCGATAGGCCGCTTCATAGTCCTTGGTCGAACCCATCAGTTTCCAAATGACAAACATAATCAATGCGCCGATAAAACTACCGATCAGCGCCATAATGGGGAATAGGAATAATGAGCTAAAGCCGATTGCCATTGCACCGATATGGCCAAGCCCGAACAAAGATAGCACCGCTGTCATAGCACCCATCAACACGGCCATGACCGCCAAGAATATACAGGGTTCAGTAAAGCCTCCAATTTGTGGCATGGCGCGGTAAAACTCTACCGGTTGCGTAATGACCGATTTCGCATCCTCAATCACCCTCGACAAATCAAAACCTTTTGCTTCTTCTTTTTCGTTCTCGTTCTGTGCCATTACCCTTTCCCCCCTTACAGGTTAAATATTTTTAATTTTTCAGCTTCAATCTGAATATCTTCAAAAATCTTAGGTGAGTGGCCCAGTAATTTAAGCCGGTAATTACCTGGCAACAATTTGATTGGCGGACCACCAACAATACCTGCGCCAACCAAGTGGTTATCCTGATCAATAACTTCATAGGATAATTCCATCGACTGCCGCAAGCTCTCCGCTAATTGCGCTGCATTAGGCGCATCGAAGTAGCGCCCATTACCCAACCGGGCCCACTCTTGAAAGGTTTCGCGCAACATCAGTTCATCAATAGCAAAACCCACAATGTTCACCTGCACTTTGTAACCCGCGTCATTGATGCTTTTTATCGCTTGCGCAGGGTCACCATCACAGGTTTCCTCGCCGTCCGTAATGAGCAGAATAATTCTTTCTTTCGTGGCTTGTGCCAGATCAGCAACCGCCTTTTGAAGCGCATCAGCGATAGGCGTCTTCGCCAAATTCATCGCATTGATAGAGGCTATTTTTTGTTTGACCGAAGCTTTATTCAGCGGGCCAAGTGGAATTTCCAAGTCTGTACGACAGCTGTCCTTCTCACGATGACCAAATACGCGCAGCGCAAAAGGCGTATTGTCCGGTAATACCTCTTGTGTCAATTGCAGCAAAGCTTCACGAGCAACGTCAATGCGACGCTTGCCTTCTATGCGCTGTAGCATACTGCCAGAGGCATCCAGAATCACGGCGATTGCAGACATACTGTTAACCTCGTCGCCAGACTCCTGGGCAGGTAAAACCTGCAGCGTCCCTGGAGCGCTAGAGGGCGTCACCCGCAAACTCGAACGCGCCAGCGTGTGCTTCAGTTCACCCGTCACATAACGAACTTCATAGTCCCCCGGCTGCGCAGGCGAAGCGATACGTAAATGTTTGCCTCGACGCACATAAGCATAAGGGCCGTCTCGGTTAGTCGCACTGCCTGCCGTTACGATCATTAGGAAATCTTGATTATTGCCTGGACCTTCCCAGCTCACTGGCACAGGCTGACCGAGTTCAATACTCGCTGGTACTTTTAAGCTAGCACTCGCGGGCAACACCTTCACGGCACGCTGTGCCAAAGTGATATAAGACCCCCCTGTCAAATACCGAAACTCATAGTCACCCGGCGTTTCGGGTACCTGTATTGCAACAGGGTTTCCACGATGAGTATAACGATAGACACCGTACTTTTTTTCGTCAGCAGCGCGCTCAACGATAGTAATAAAATCCTGCTGGTTATTCGGTCCTTGCCAGCCCACCTTAACGCTAGCACCAGCAACGACTTCCTCCGGTGCACTCAGGCTAGCGCTGGTAGTAATGACCTGAATTTCATCGCTGGCCAGCGTGTAACTCGACGCACCCGTTAAGTAACGAACCTCATAAGCACCGGGTTGATCCGGCGCAACAAGTACGACCGGATTGCCGGATTTAGTGTATTTGTACCGCTTGTAGGTCTTGTCTGGCGCACCTTGCTCAACCAACGTAATAAAGTCCTGCGCATTATTGGGGCCATCCCAGGCAACGGAAAATTCAGATCCCGCCGTTACCTGACTGGGGGCACTTACTTTTGCACGGGTGGCCATCACTTCAATTGGTGTCTTCGCGATACTCCTGAGCGAACTTCCCAGCAAATAACGCAGTTCATAATGGCCCGGTTCGTCAGGCGCGCGCAGTTTAAGTTGGCTGCCTTTTTTGGTGTACTGATAATTTTTATATTTTTTATCTGGGGTATTACTCGGCACCAGCGTTACAAAGTCTTGCGGATTGTCCGGGCCAGTCCAGCTAAAGCTAAATTCAGAGCCCGCAACGGCTGTGACAGGCGCACTAATTGTCGCCGTCACTTCAATGACTCTTAAAGCGCTACGGCCCAAGGTAGTATAGGGGCTGCTCGCACTCAGATAGCGGACTTCATATTCACCGGGTTTATCTGGCGCAATCAAAGTGATAGCGCCAGCTTTGCGGACATACTGGTATTTTTTATATTTGCCTTCCGCTTCACCCTTCGGAACGATAGTGACAAAATCTCTTTCATCGCTTAAGCCTTGCCAGGATACGGCCACCGCCGAACTCGCTCCCACTTCTGAAGGAGCCTGCAGCTGAATCTCGGCAAAGAGAAGGGTACTGTTGAGCAACAGTACCAGGAGAAGGGTTTGGCGAAGCTGTATTATGTTCATATTACAGCACTCCCTGCTGCGCTACTTTAGATTAACATCAGCAACTGCAAAGCGCTTTTGTAGCAAAGTTGTTCAGCTTATGCAAGTACACCCATATTCGCCAAACCCCTTAACTTCACAAGAATTTCACACGAGATAATTGGCACCATCTCAGCTCAACACACTATAATCGCGTATGATTATCGATAGCTGGAAGGACACCCTGATTATTAGCACTACAAATTGCCGCCAATTATCTTCTTTCACAGCATCGCTATGAAACAGCCCAAGCCACTGAGCGGCAAAGGTAACGCCTATCGTATTTTCTTCGCAGCCGCTGCTCTGCAGGCCATCATTTCTCCTTTGCTCCTACTTTTCTTTCGTTATGGTTTATTGGAGCCACCGAGATTATTGACTCTCGGACTTTGGCACGCTCAAGAGATGATTTTTGGCTATGTCCTACTCGTCATTGCAGGCTATCTGGTCACCCAGATTTCTCCAGCCAGATTATTTGGCCTCTTGCTGCTTTGGCTAATGGGGCGTTTGATCTGGCTCATGGATGCAGGGCTGCCAGCGGCGATGGTAGCGCTAGTCGCAGCAGCTTTTCCACTGGCGCTGAGCTGGCTAGTCAGTACCAAATTTAAGGCGGCAAAACGCCTTCGCAACCAAATGTTTAGTATTATTTTTTGGTGTCTCGGCTCCTTGGCAACTATTTTTTATGCACTTATTTATATTCAAAATTTCGTTGCCGCCTATCAAATGATCTATATCCTGATTTACCTGGTCACTCTATTTATCATCATTATGGGTGGTCGCCTGATTCCTCCGGCCACCATTGGTGCATTGCGCGAGCAGGGCAAGGATGTCAGAATTCCTTTTCAACCTACTTACGAAACCATCTGTATGGCACTCGCTCTTCTGCTGATGTTATTTGAGCTGCTGCCCATCGCACCATTTTGGCAAGCAATTCCTGCGCTGGCATTATCTGTGGTTCTGTTATTGCGACTATCACTTTGGCGCAGCTTGGAGATTCGCCACGCACTTACTTTATGGCCACTGCACTTAGGCTATTTTTGGCTAGCGGCAGGGTTCGCTTTACTGGCCTGCGCCAGACTCGACATTGTGCTCAGCTCGCAGGATGCACTACATGCCATTACCCTGGGCGGTATTGGCGTTATCACCTTAACTATGCTGATTAGAGTAAGCGGAATACGGGGCACTCAAGATCAGGTCAATCAGGCTGTATTATGGGGAATTCAAAGTGCGCTGTTCATTGCTTTAGCGTTTAGGTTAGCAGCCTATTCAGCACAAGCCTATAGTGAATATTTACTCTGGTTGTCGGCGATTTCCTGGGCGCTGGCATTTACACTTTTTCTCTACAGCTTTTATCCCGCGTGTCAGCTCATTCCAGATTCAGCGGGGCGAAAAACCACTAAACCGAAAGAATAATTTTGCCAATGTGAGCGCCGGATTCCATACGTTGATGCGCCTCAGGCGCTGCCAATAATGGGTACACTGAATCAATCACTGGCTTGATTTGGGCGGTTTCAAGCAGAGGCCAAATACGTGATTCCAGTTCTTGCGCGATACTCGCCTTAATGACTACAGATTGCGATCTCAGCGTTGAACCCATTAGCGTTAAGCGCTTCAATAACAAGGGATTAAAGTTAACCTCCGCCTTGGCACCTGAGAGAAACGCTATGGAGACGATTCTTCCTTCCAGTGCTGCCGCCTTCATATTACGTTGGATATAATCACCACCGACCATATCCAGAATCACGTCCATTTTTAAATCTTGGGCTTTTAATGCTGCGACAAAATCCTGCTCACGATAGTTGATAGCAAGTGTTGCGCCAAGCTGTATACAGGTAGCGCACTTCTCCGCACTACCTGCTGTCGTGTATACTTTGGCACCCATCCTGCTCGCTATTTGAATTGCAGCTGTGCCAATGCCGCTGCTGCCGCCGTGAATCAAACAGGTTTCTCCGGGTTTTAAACCAGCGCGCTGAAACAGATTGTGCCAAACCGTAAAAAAAGTTTCCGGCAATCCGGCCGCTTCGTTAAAACTAAAACCTTTTGGCACTGGTAATGTCAGCCGTTCGTGTGCATTCACGTACTCCGCATAACCACCACCCGTCACCAATGCACAAACCCGGTCGCCAATACGATAACGCTCGACCTTCGGGCCAAGCGCCACCACCTCACCTGCTACTTCCAAGCCCGGTATATCGCTAGCGCCTGGCGGTGGCGGGTAATGTCCCATTCGTTGCACCACATCCGGCCTGTTCACTCCGGAAGCATGCACTTTAATCAAGACTTCCTGCTGATCTAGCTCAGGAACAGCTCTCGTTCCGAGCTGCAATACCTCGGCAGCGCCCGGTTCGCGTATTTCAATCACTTGCATGGTTTTGGTAGGCTGGGAAGACATATAGCTCTTAGAAGGTTATTGCGAAAAAATTAATGAATCGGGCTTTAGCAAAGCTAGCTACTCACAGTATTTCTTGATTTGCGCCTCTAACTCCTGCGCTTTCTGTGCTCTTTCAGCCTCGCTAACTTTAATTTCATTATTATTTTTATCGTAGAAGATGACGCGGCCCTGAATAACCTTTAGATGTTTTCGTGCCGTTTGGCATTGTTCATTACGTTGCCTCTTAGCAGCGGAAGAATACTCTTCGCTCTGTTTTTTCTCGGTGCGTTTAGCCGCCTTATTACGCTCATAGTGTTGTAATTGCTGCTTTACATCACCGCCACCAAAATCGGTATTAGTCGGTTTTATTGAATCCGAAATATCTTCTGCTTTAGCGTCTTTAGGCTTTTTATCGCTGAAATGGACTTTACCCTCAACATCAACCCAACGGTACATCTGTGCTTGCACCGCAGGCGCGCTAAGCAGTATAAAGACAAGAATAAGTGATGGGCGCATAATTAATCCTTAACGTCTCACTTATAATACAGGATTTTTTTACTCCTATCCCCTTCATCAGTACGATGAAATGAGAGGTTTATGTGCGAATTCTTTTCACTGGCGGCACAGGATTTATCGGCACTGAGCTCCAGCACAAGTTACTGGCGGATAAACATCAACTGATTATGCTGACACGCAAGCCGGAACAGTTTGCCAGTCATCCTGCCGAGGCAATAGCTGCCATCAGCTCTTTGGACGAACTAGCCAATAATGACCAGTTTGATGCCATCATCAATTTGGCGGGAGAAGCCATCGCTACTCAGCGCTGGTCACCAAAACGTAAAGAAATTCTACTCAATAGCCGTCTGGACACCACCCAGGCTTTACTGGACTTTATTGCTCGAACAGAGCACAAGCCCGGATGCCTGATCAACGCCTCTGCCGTGGGCTTTTATGGCGATCAGGGCGATGCGGAGGTTGATGAATCGACCCTACCGAATCCTGACTTCGGTCATCGGCTCTGCGCAAGCTGGGAAGCTCTTGCGCAACAGGCTGAACAACATGGTGTACGCGTTTGTATTGTCCGTATTGGTTTGGTGGTCGGTGCCGATGGCGGTTTTCTGCAGCGTCTGCTATTTCCTTTTAAACTGGGATTAGGTGGCCCTATCGGAAATGGTCGGCAATGGATGTCCTGGGTGCATCTCGACGACCTCACTGAACTGATGTTATGGCTACTTCGCAATCATAAAACACAGGGAATCTACAACGGTGTTGCGCCAACGCCCGTGACCAACAATGAATTTACCCGAATACTAGCCAATTGCCTTCATCGACCTGCCTTTTTACCTGTCCCTGCCACAGTATTGCGTCTAGCCTTGGGGGAAATGGCCGGCTTGCTGTTGACGGGTCAGCGGGTACTCCCCAGACATGCACTTGATCAGGGGTTTCAATTTCGCTTCTCTCAGTTAGAGGACGCTTTGCTCGACATCATCTAGTTCGTTAGAACAGGACTCGCGTGCGAATAGATCCTTCAATTTCTCTCAATGCTTGTAGCGCTTTTTCGCTATGATCGGCATGAATGTCCATTACTACATAACCCAGCGTGGCATTAGTTTGCAGGTATTGGCCGCTGATATTGATGCCATTATCCGAGAATACGCTGTTAATTTGTGACAGTATTCCCGGCACGTTACGGTGCACATTTAACAACCGATGCTCGTCAGGGTGGGCGGGTAATGCAACCTCTGGAAAATTAACACTGGAAAGGCTAGTGCCGTTATCACTATATTTAACCAGTTTTTGCGCCACCTCCACGCCGATATTTTCTTGTGCTTCGATCGTGCTGCCACCAATATGAGGAGATAAAATGACGTTATCAAATTCACGCAGCGGAGAAACAAAATCCTCCTCATTAGATTTCGGCTCGACCGGAAACACATCCAGCGCCGCACCCAGTATAGCTTTCGCTTTTAGGCTTTCTACCAGGGCATCAATATCGACCACTGTTCCCCGCGAAGCATTGATCAGAACACTTTGCGACTTCATTTTTTTCAACTGCGCGGCGCCGATCATATATTTTGTTGCCGGTGTTTCCGGCACATGCAGACTGACTATATCAGACTCTGCCAACAGCGCATCCAGACTGGGCGCTTGCACAGCGTTACCCAAGGGCAATTTAGTAACGATGTCATAAAACTTAACCTGCATACCCAACGATTCCGCCATTACGCTCAACTGCGCGCCAATATTACCGTAACCCACAATACCGAGCGTTTTTCCACGAATTTCATAAGAATCCTTAGCCGTTTTCTGCCATTCGCCGCGGTGCGCCTTTGCACTTTTTTCAGGAATACCGCGCATCAATAATATCGCTTCTGCTAACACTAACTCAGCGACGCTACGCGTGTTCGAAAAAGGCGCGTTAAACACCGCCACACCATGTTCAGTGGCCGCCTTGAGATCGACCTGGTTGGTGCCGATACAAAAGCAACCTACGCCCACAAGCTTCTCCGCCGCCGCAAAAACTTTGGCAGTTAGCTGAGTACGTGAACGAATACCGACAAAATGTACATCTTTGATTTTATTGATTAAATCATCTTCGTTTAATGACGTCTTGAGGTTTTCAACCTGGCTATAACCGGCAAGGTTAAAAGTCTCGATGGCGCGTTGGTGAATACCCTCCAAAAGGAGTATTTTAATCTTCTGTTTTGTTAAGGATAAGCTGATGTCGGACATGAGAATAGTTTCGCGATAACCTCTAATTTGAAGGCGCGCTATGTTAACATAATCCGCCTTTAAACTGATCGAAATATTTCACTCCGAGAGCCTATAACGACAACATGAGTACGCCTGATTCTGCACCCCAAGCAACCATACTGGCAGCACTAACAAAAATACTAGTGCCTAAAGACATCGCCACTGATAGTGATACGCTCTCGAACTATGGCAAAGATTGGACACGGGTTTACCAACCGAATCCACTGGCTATTGTTTTTCCACGTGACACAGATCAAGTGCAATCACTGGTTAAAATAGCCAATGAGCAGGGCTTCGGCCTAGTGCCATCGGGCGGTCGCACCGGGCTCAGTGGTGGCGCTATGTCGACGAATCAGGAAGTGGTCGTGTCCTTTGACAAGATGAATCACATCGGTGAATTCAATGCCGTGGATCGCAGCGTCGTCTGCCAAGCCGGAGTAATTACCGAGCAGTTACAAGAGTTCGCCGCACAACAGGGCTTATTCTATCCGGTCGACTTTGCCTCTTCCGGATCAAGCCAAATCGGTGGCAATATCGCCACCAACGCGGGTGGCATCAAAGTCATTCGTTATGGGCTTACACGAGATTGGGTCGCGGGTCTAAAGGTAGTAACCGGCAAGGGCGATATCCTCGAACTGAATAACGGCTTGGTAAAAAACGCGACGGGTTATGATCTGCGTCACCTCTTTATTGGTTCAGAAGGGACGCTGGGATTTATCACCGAAGCGACCATTCGCCTAATGCGCCCACCAAAACATTTAGCCGTGTTAGTGTTAGGCGTGCCCGAGTTCGATGCGCTCATGAACGTATCGCGTAGTTTCCAGGAAAAAATAGACCTCACTGCTTTTGAATTTTTCTCCGACAAAGCCCTGCATTATGTCAGCGCACGCGGCGAAGTTGCCAAACCTTTTGCAACGGCAGCACCCTATTACGCACTGTTGGAATTCGAACTGATTTCGGAAGAAACCGCCGAACAGGCGATGGCACTATTTGAGCATTGTGTGGAGGAGGGCTGGGTGCTGGATGGCGTTATGAGCCAGAACGAAACCCAAGCCACCAACCTATGGCGCTTGCGTGAGGATATTTCC
Organism: Pseudomonadales bacterium; assembly: GCA_024234615.1. Lineage (NCBI taxonomy): Bacteria > Pseudomonadati > Pseudomonadota > Gammaproteobacteria > Pseudomonadales > Pseudomonadales bacterium. The sequence goes on along the minus strand of JACKNY010000001.1, from coordinate 137,932 downwards.
GAAACTCTCGCCGAGTTCACCCCCTATAAAAATGATCTATCTGTCACTGTCTCTCAAGTACCCGAATTTCTGCACAGCGTTAACGCAGTAGTTTCCAAGGAATACCCCGAATTTGAAATCGTCTGGTACGGCCATATCGGCGACGGCAATTTGCACCTGAATATACTTAAACCAGAGCAACTGGATAAGCAGGAGTTCTTCAAGAAGTGCGCTGATGTCAATCAACAGGTGTTCGATCAAGTGGCTAAATTGGGCGGCAGCATTTCCGCCGAACATGGCGTAGGACTACTAAAGAAACCCTACCTGCATTACAGCCGCAGCGAAACCGAAATTAGCTATATGCGAGCGTTAAAACAGGTGTTCGACCCTAACAATGTGATGAATCCCGGAAAACTGTTGGATTAAGCGCTGGCTGTGGCGGCACTTAGGAGTCAGCTCAAAAGAAGCTGCATACCTTTTATCGCTTGAGTACTGGCTTTAATAAAGCTCCATATCTCCCTATCCGACTCAATGATCGGCCTTCTTTCTGGCGGAATAGTGGCTTCCCAGGCAAGCGTATCGAACTCCAAATGCGACAACCCTGCTAAGTTGCAAAGTGACTTGGCAATGGTTGTCTTGCCTGAACCTGAATTCTCAAATATTAGAACTTTTCTCAACCTTTGATTCCTACTGACACATTAGCATGACGTTGTATGGCATTAAAATGGTCTTCCTTAAACGTGAAGGTATGCTTGTTGGACTTCTTTTTTGTACTATCTCCATTTATTAACTCTTCCTATATTGACTTGACTTACCTAGAGAAACTAAAGAAAAACCCGAATTAAATCAGATTTATCCCTGCAATTATTGTTTGTAGCGGCTATTAACATTTGTCTGCTCACTCACTTCCATTTGCTTTGAGTCTTCATGACGCCACCCTAAATCCTTTATTGCACTCTCGAACTCATTTCTCCGTACCGCATCAGTTTTTTTCGAATAATAGAATCATAAAAATAATCTACAAACTTAACTTGGTCACATAATCACTTGTATGTTTTTATACATGAAAAATTTTATAATACTCTCCCAGTCCTGCCAGGATATTGGTCGTGGCCACAGCGGATAAAATAAACCCCATTATCCGGCTAACAACGCTTGCACCACTGCTTCCGATTATTTTATTAATCCAGCCAGCCAGCAGCATCAAGATGTAAACCAACACTATGACGGAAAGCATAACCAGTACTGTTTGCGTTTGCTCCCATAGACTAAATAATGTGTTTTCCGTAAGAAGCACCGCAGCTAACATTGCCCCCGGACTTGCTATTGAAGGAACGGCAAGCGGAAAAATGGCTGTTTCACGATGATCTTTTTTCAAAAGTTTTATCTCTGCCTCTGGTTTACTATCACCAAAGATCATATTCAGCGCAAAAAGAAACAGAACAATTCCACCAGAGATTTGAAATGCGGAAAGCGGAATTGATAAGGCCTTTAATATCAGTTCACCGACCACTACGAAAAATATCAATATGCAAGCAGAGAAAATTGTTGCCAGTAATGCAATACGTCGCTTTGTTTTTTGATCAAATTGATCAGTTACTGCGATGAATACAGGTATAGTGCCTATTGGGTCTATAACAGCAAAAAATATTATAAAAGTAGCCAAAACATCAATCATTTACTTTAGTCCTAATCTCACCATTCACACCAGGGAAACACATCATATATGGTCTCTAACCCCACTCTCTTTTATCGGCTTAATGCCGCACTCACTGGTGGTGCAAAAACCGCAACAACTTACGGATTCAGCACAATGTATTGTTAGGCCTGAGTTGCAATATTATATCTCCTGACACTGGTCTCAGGCCAAAATTCACTCCTTCGATAGAACTCTTCTACTTTCGCAACGGTATCGCCCAGCTCTAGCCAAGATTGCTTGGTTGAAGTATAAATGTGAATATCTGGAGGACATAAATTCGGATTATCTAACGTGCCAACGCGCACAAATGCCACTTTTTCTTTAGCCGCGCCATAATAGCTCCACAACGCTACTTCACACTTAGGGCAACGTATAATTACTTGTCCAACACCACTATTTGAAGGAGTTTTAATCTTTTTTACAACACCCTTCCTGACGCTTAATTGTTCGCTTTCAATTAGCGCATTAACAGCAAAAGCTGAGCCAGTTTCGCGTTGACACCATGAGCAATGGCAGCAATGCACAAATAAGGGTTTACAGTTTAAAGTGTAATGGACTTCACCACATATACATCGGCCACTGGCAGGGCAGCTTTCATCATTCATAAATTCAAGTATCCGTATATTTCTTCATTGACATCACGCTTGCAACAACAGCGCCCCTTGCCTGCATTGGTAATGTTTTAGAGTGAATCCGTAACTTGGAATCCACGCTCAATCATTTCGAATAATTCCCCTTTATACCCCCCCTTTCAGCATTAAGAGGTCGCCCCTTTAGTCTTTGTTTTAATCCTTCAGTACGCCAAAGGTCATATGAATCAATTTACGCATTGCTGCGCCTAGCCCCCGGTCAGCGCCTGAAAAACGTATACCACCCCATCTTCAGGGACTCGGTCCGTGAGCGTCTTTCTATCAACCAATATCGTTTTATTGACGGCGACAAGGACATGCCGACGCAGCGCGCCACGCTCGTCAAGGACGTAGTCCGTAAATCCGGGAGCGATATCATTAACGGCACACAATACATCGGCAACCGAGCCCGCTGGCACAGTGATTTCGCGGCTCTGAAGTTCCGGGAAGAACCGGTAAAGATGCGATGTCATTGCAACAGTAACCATAGCCTCAGTGACCATAAGCCTTTAACTGAATCGTACCGAATAGATCGGTGGAAAATTGTTACCCAGACATTGCCAGGTTTCGCCACGATCTTCTGACAAGTAAAGATTGCCCGTCGTACTACCGAAACAAACGCAATCGTCCGCCGCATCCAAACCGTGCCGATAAACGATATCATAGGCATTATTCTGCGGCAGGCCGCTACGAAATGATTGCCAGGACTGGCCGCCATCTATGGTTCGTGCCACAAATAAACCGCCGTCAATGGTCATGCGCTCCGAATCTGCCCGCGCGGGTAACACCCAGGCAGTGCGCCCGTCTTGCGCGTCTGCCGCAATCGGGAAGCCAAAGTGTACGCCCGCTTCCGGTACGCTGACTTTTTTCCAGGATTGTGCACCGTCTGCACTGTAAAAGACGCCACAGTGGTTTTGCTGCCACAGGTGATCCGGTTGTCCAGGACAGGCAGTGACAAAGTGAGGATCATGGCCCCATTCGGCTTGTGGATCCGGTAGGTAGTCCATCAGCATACCTCTGTTACGGCCCGCCCAGGTCTTCCCGCCATCAGTGGTTTCGAGCACGCCCGCAGACGAGGCCGCGATATAAAGATGATCCGGGTTGCGCGGATCGATAACGATGGAGTGAATTCCCGGTTCGAACACACCGTAATCGATGCTCGCCGGTGTTCCGCCCCATTGATTCCTGCTGGTAGCCTCGCCGGCGAACAGATCGCCGCCACGACTTTCATGGTTCCAAAGAGACCGGTTGAGTTCCCAGGAATCGCCACCGTCATCGCTGACAAATAACCCACCCGGGATGGTGCCTGCATACAGCCGACCGGGCTGGCCGGAACTACCGAAGGTAATATTCCAGATCTTATACACGGTGGCATCCTTGTACTCGGGCTGACCCTGCGGTGCTTCCGGATCGAAATCCGGTGTCGGTAGGTATTGAACGATATGGCGTGCGCCGTCCGGATACTTGACAGACAATACATCCTGCCAAGTTACGCCCGCGTCACGCGAACGGGATAGCTTCGGCCCCCAATGGCCATGATCCAACGACGCCCATAATGTGCCGTCACGCGGGTCACGCGCTGCGTAACAGACAGGAATACCTTCGTGCCTAATCGGCTGTGGTTGCCATTGCGAATTTTTGCGCTCAAGAATAACAGTACCTTTGCGCGTACCCAGTAGAATGCTATTTGGCATGATTCAGGCCTCAGAATGGTAGATGGATTGATACACCTAAAGGAATGAGGTCTTGCGCTTTTTCGGCGCGAAGTAAGGTCTATCCCAATCCCTGTTGTTGCTAATTATAGAAGACACCGACACCCCCGCGCACGTCCTTGCCAAATGCCGCAATTAGCGGCGGCGGCTACCTTTAAGCTATATAATCGACTGGCTATTAATATAGAAGGCGTGGGGATATATTTTTCTAAATGCTACCAGCCGAGCGCGATACTGCGTGAAAATAGCATTTAGGCGACCCCTTGTCTTGCCTTTTAAGCAGCCGGTTTAGCTGTTTTACCGGATCTGGGCAGATCGAGTCTATTTGAATCTAGCCGCCAAAAAAACCCGGCTCGTCTGATCTACTTCATCTATTATTTGTATAGATTGCTCTAGAATATGATCTCTGGTTTGATCAATAAGTACACTCAGTTGAGTGGAAATATCTTCGGGAACTTCATCCTCATCCAGCACCCGACAAATTCCATCAGGGGTGATAAAAATATCCACTACTAGATCACGCCAATAAATGCGCGTTTCATCAATTTGCGTAGAATCGCTGATATTAAAATAAAAGCCTAATGTCTGCCCGGCTGTGGAGAGAAAATGGTAGATATTATAATTCCGTTCCTGCCAAAAATAGCCAAAGCTGATGGTCCCCGCTGGCATACAGGTTTCTTCGAGTACGACCTTATTTTGCAGTTGATAAATAACTACCGCTGCGGTTTCGGTAAATTCCACTAATTCACAGCGAAACTGTTTGGGCCTACCGACGAGAACATCTTTGTATTCTTCAATCCATTTAGCAGGTTTAGACATCATTTTATATCCAATATAGAAAAAACCAGCATTTATTATTCCATAAAAGTCTAAAAAGACATGGAAGTATAGTTGTTTTTTAACCAAAATGTGTAATAGTTACACGAATGTTACATTAAGTAACAATAAAAGTAACAAACGGCTCGCTAACAAGCTTTTTGTTACTTTACTCAAAAATCACGATGTAAATTAAGGAGATCCTAGCATGAAAAAGTTAACGGCCATACTGATCGCATTAGGTGCCTCAGCAGGCTTAGCGTTTGGCAAGATTGTCTATGAGGACAAGCTTGCAAGTTCAGTAGCACCGGTACAGACCGCGCAGGAAATTAGCTCTGTGGATGATCGCGCATCTGCGAACAGCCAAGCAGTCGCTGATAACCAGCTCGTAAATCAGCTCAATCATCGAGTCGCCTATCAACTCGAACAGATGACGCTTGAGCTAGACCATAAAATTGAAAAGCAAATGAAACCCTATGCCTTATAAACTTATGCTCTATAAACCAGAAGGGCGATGACCAAATCATCGCCCTTTTTGTTCCTTGGTATAAAACGTCAAAATAATTGCTCTCAGCTTTTCAATCAAACCCGGTAAAGACAGCAAGCCTATAAACACAACTCGAAGACACTGGAGTTACGCTGCCAGTTGTACAGCATTTGTTTGCCTTTGGGCAAAGAGGCCACCTCAGACTGCTCAAACCCCCTTTCCAAAAACCAATGCGCCGCCTGCGTGGTTAACACCACCAGTCGATTTAGTTTTTGCGTCTTGGCCTGTTTTGAAACGTGCGCTAATAGTTGGTCACCTCGACTTTTATTGCGGTAATCTGGATGCACAACAAAACAAGCCAGCTCGCCGGTTTTATCATGATCAAAAGGGTACAGTGCTGCACAGGCAATCACAGCCCCATCGCGCTCAATGACACAAAAGCGATCTATTTCCTTTTCCAACAATTCGCGTGACCGACGCACCAGTACACCCTGCTTTTCCAACGGACGAATCAATTCGATAATGCCACCAACATCATTAATATTGGCCTGACGTAATTGTTCATAACTTTTAACAGCCACCAGCGTGCCCGCACCATCGCGGGTATAAAGCTCGGTGATCAGCGCGCCATCTTCCTGATAACTCACCAGGTGGACCCGTGAAATGCCTGCGTGACAGGCATGGCAGGCCGCCGTTAAATACCTATTTATTTCATCCGTCTGCGTGGCCTCAACCAGTAGTTGTTCCGCCTCCTGAGTGTTCAGCTCACGAATCAAACTACCATCCGTCGACGCGCCTTTATCGGCACACATCAGAATCAACTTGTCAGCACCCAGCGCTATCGCGGTTTCTGTCGCTAAATCTTCGGCGGACAGGTCAAATACTTCTCCCGTCGGCGAGAAGCCTATAGGCGGCAACAGTACTATCGCCCCTTGATCTAACTGTTGCTTTATTGCCATACAATCTACCCGCCGCACTTCGCCGGTATGGCCAAAATTGACACCGTCACGAATCCCTACCGGTTTGGCGATGACGAAGTTACCACTACAAACGCGCAAACGCGCACCATGCATTGGCGAATTAGCCAAACCCATCGACAGCAATGCTTCAATTTCTGAACGTAGCGCACCTACCGCTTCTTTGACGCAAACCAGGGTTTGCTCGTCAGTAACGCGCAGACCCTGATGAAACTGGCTAACCACACCCCTTTCCTGAAGCCGTTGATCAATTTGACTGCGCGCGCCATGAACAATGACAAGCTTGACCCCCAGACTATTGAGCAACGCGATATCATGAATAATGGTTTTAAACTGCGCGTGCGCCGCCGCTTCACCACTCATCATCAAGACAACCGTTTTGTTGCGGTTGGCATTAATGTAAGGAGCCGAATTGCGGAACCACTCCACGTAGGATTTAGTGTTATTGTTCATCTGCGCTTTTTCTTTTTAAGTCTGAGGCTAAAGACAATAGTTTTTGATCAACTTTTGCAAAAGGTCAATTGTAGGCTGAATACGGTCGATTGATAAGTACTCATCGGGTTGATGTGCCTGCTCAATATCGCCCGGCCCCAGCACTACCGTCTCCATGCCGAGCTGACTTAAAAACGGTGCTTCGGTAGCAAAGTTAACGCTGCCCGCCCGGCATCCCGTTAATTTTTCCAGAGTTAGTACCAGGTCTGATGTTGCCGCCGTTTCATGCGCTGGAATCCCGTCAAACAGCGGGTCGACACTGATACTGACTTGATGCTTGGCCGCAACAGGCTGAATTCGATTATTTAACGTTTCGCGCAACACATCTAAATCCATGCCAGGAATAGGACGGATATCTATTTCAAGATCGCAGTGGCCGCAGATGCGGTTAGGGTTATCGCCCCCACGGATGCAGCCCAGATTCAAGGTAGGAAAAGCAATTTCGAAGTGGCTGTTTTGATAACCCTGCGCCAGTTGCCGTTGAAATTGCAACACTTCTCCCAGCACATCGTGCATAGCCGCAAGCGCGTTACGCCCTAGCGCGGGATTCGATGAGTGGCCCGATTGACCATGCACCCGTATCGCCTCCATCATCATACCTTTGTGTAGGCGTATCGGGCGCATGCCGGTGGGCTCGCCAATCACCGCATAGCGAGCTAATGGCTTGCCCAATTCCACCAAAGCTTTAGCGCCTGACATCGAACTCTCTTCATCAGCGGTCGCCAAAATGATCAGGGGTTGCTTTAATGGAGTTCCCAAATATTTTTTCGCCGCTTCAATGACAATAGGGAAAAAGCCTTTCATGTCGCTAGTCCCGAGACCGTATAAGCGACCATCACGCTCGGTTAGTGCTAGCGGATTATGTTGCCAAAGTTTGTCATCGTAGGGCACCGTGTCGGTATGGCCGGCAAGTACCAGACCGCCAGGTCCGGCTCCCAAAGTGGCAATAAGATTCGCCTTGCCAAGCTGATTGGCTAACGGCAATATCTCTACACAAAAGCCTAATTTCTCCAGCCAGTCCGCCAACAACTGGATCACTGACAAATTAGGTTGATCAAAATCTGGATTAGTACAGCTAACGGAAGGCAATGAGACCAGTTGATCCAGGGATGCAAATAAGCTAGGAAAGGATGGGCTAATCACCATAATTCTCTGGCGACAAGCGCCCGTTAACTAAACATTCCCTTAAACATAAAGAAGAACATAATTGAAAGTCCGGCTCCAGCTGGCAAAGTAACGATCCACGAAAGTACAATAGTACGGATCATCCGCAGGTTAAGAGCCGCCATGCCTCTCGCCAAGCCAACCCCTAACACCGCGCCCACTAGGGTATGAGTGGTAGAGACCGGTAAGCCTGTACCAGAAGCGATGACCACCGTGGTGGCCGCACCGAGTTCCGCCGCGAAACCACGACTAGGGGTTAAATGGGTTATCTTGCGACCGATGGTGGCAATTACTTTAAACCCATAGGTGGCTAAACCTACCACAATACCACCACCGCCAATCACCAAAATCCACCAGGGTATGGGAGATTTTTGTGCGATCTCACCGCCGGATGCGACGATACTGACAATCGCTGCAACTGGCCCTATCGCATTCGCCACATCATTGGAGCCGTGCGCAAAAGCCATACTACAGGCAGTAAACACCATTAAAACAGCAAAAACTTTTTCCACGTTGGCAAAACGATCCACGTTTTTGTAACCATAAGTATGGGTTACTTGTTCTTCAGCTTTCACCCTACTTAGCAGGAACTTACCAATGACCATGACGACCAAACCGCCTACTACCGCGAGTCCCAAACACTCCATGTAACTGAAGTGCAGCCCGATATTTTTTAAACCTTTGGTGAGGGTGACCATGCAAATCATGACGCCCACATAGAAAATGTAATAAGGAATATATTTTTTCGCATTTTCGTAGGGGTTTTCCGTACTGAGCACCAGCTTCTGTACACTCTTAAACAGCATATAGGAAATGGTTCCCGCCATGACTGGCGAGACTACCCAGCTCGCCACGATGGTCATCACCTTATCCCATTTGACGGCGTCGACCGAAATACCCACCATGGCAAAGCCAACAATAGCGCCGACAATTGAATGCGTAGTTGAAACCGGCCAACCTAGCACGCTGGCAATCATCAACCAGAATCCAGCAGCCAGCAAAGCCGACAGCATGCCATACACCAATAACTCTGGACTCCCCATTAACAAATCTGTGTCAATAATACCTTTACGGATCGTCGAGGTTACTTCACCTCCCGCCAAATAAGCCCCCGCAAATTCAAACACCATAGCGATAAAGATTGCCTGTTTAATCGTAATCGCTTTAGAGCCGACAGAAGTCCCCATGGCGTTAGCCACGTCATTTGCCCCAACACCCCAAGCCATGAAAAGGCCAAATGCGCAGGCCAATAAAATAAAGGTATTCGCGTGCTCAATTATTATGCTCATAGGCTTTCTTCTATATTCTTATCATTATTGGAGTAGGTCTGTTAACGCGCAATCAGCAGCTGCAAACGGCTTCCAACCTTTTGCGCACAGTCTGCCAAATCACCTATCCATTCGATGATTTTGTATAGAAACATGACATCCACTGGCGGCAAATTTTTCTCGATTGAGAACAGCTTTGCCCGAATGGTAACTTCAATCTTATCGGTCTCATGCTCAATCTCATTGAGCTCAGTGATCATTTTCTCGACCAGCCTGATTTCACGCCCCCCAAAAGCCGTTTCAACCAATTCATCCAGCTCATTAATGGCGCTAACCGCCTGCTCAGATGCCGCTAATGAGCGCTTTAAATATTCGAATACGGGTTCATGCAACTGTGCCGGGATAGACATTTTCCGACCCAGCATCAGGCCCGCAATATCCTTCGCACGATTGGCAATTTGATCCTGCTTAGCCAAGAGCGCCACCAAATCCGAACGCGGCACAGGTAAAAATAAGCTTTTTGGCAAGTGTAAGCTGATTGATTTCTGAATCTCATCCGCTTCATTTTCAAGCTCAGCAATTTTGGCTTGAGCCCGAGCAGCCTGCTCCCAATCATCATGGAAAACTGCCTGAAAAAAAGTAGTGAGCTCTACTGCACATTGATGAGCTGTCGCAATATGTCGCTGTAACGGTTCTACCGGTGAACGACCAAACAGGTCGGCAAAAAACTTACCCGTAGCCATAAAATATTTCCCATTATTTGTGAGATGAGGGACAGGAATTATATGAGCATATTGGCACGAGGCCAACCTACCCACACAAAATCACTAGCTAAACCCAATTCAATGGTGGATGAATTGATCTAGGTCGTTGACTTTAATAATTTTATAAATAAGAATAATTCTTATTTACCGAAATATTAGCCCCAAGGAGTTTCGACCTATGTTGTTCACCAAAGGATTATATCGCTTTTTTACATTCACTTTGCTGTTATTTGCAGTTTCCGGTTTCACCCAGGCGGCGGAGGAAGTCAATATATACTCTGCCCGCCAGGCGTTCTTAATTAAGCCCATGCTGGATGCCTTTACTCAGGAAACCGGCATTAAGACGAATGTAATTTTTGCCAAAAACGGTCTTATCGAGCGTATTGAACATGAAGGCCGCAACACTCCCGCAGACTTGTTTTTAACACCCGACATTGGCCCACTCCACGACATAGTCACACGTGGGCTCACGCAAGCTGTTGACAGCGCCACTTTGCAGAAGAATATCCCCAGCCAATATCGAGACCCCAATAACCATTGGTTCGGCCTCACAACACGTTCACGTATTATCTATACCGCCAAGGATCGGGTAAAAACTGGTGACATTCTCCGCTATGAAGATCTCGCCGACCCCAAATGGAAGGGTAAAATTTGTACCCGCAGCGGAAAACACTCCTACAATCTCTCCCTGATCGGCAGCATGATCGCCATTCATGGAGAAGCAGAAGCACAAAAGTGGTTACAGGGCGTTAAAGCCAACCTAGCCAGGAAACCCCAAGGGGATGATCGCGGTCAGGTAAAAGCTGTTAAAGAAGGCATCTGCGATATTTCACTGGGTAACAGCTATTATTTCGGTAATATGATTACCAATGCGGAACATCCAGAGCAGATCGAATGGGCAAAATCGGTCAACCTGTTATTCCCCAACCAAGCGGACCGCGGCGCCCATATGAACATTAGCGGCGCAGCACTGACCAAACACGCAAAAAATAAAACCAACGCCATCAAATTACTGGAATTTCTTAGCGGCCAGATGGCGCAATATATGTACGCACAGGAAAATTTTGAATTTCCGGTTCGTCCTGGTACGCCAAAGTCATCCTTAGTCCAGCAATATATGGGTGACTTTAAAGCAGACAAACTCAGCCTTGCTACCATTGCTGAAAATCGTTCGAAGGCATCTAAACTGGTTGACAAGGTCGGCTTTGACAATTGAAGCTAATCCCTGCTTGACTTGCCAAAGCCGTTAAGCAGCCGCACAAAACGGCAGTCATAATGACTGCCGTTTATATTTGAGAGATTTGTAAGCCCCGACCAATGAGCACTGTTTCTGCACCACCAATAACAGGAACAATCCTGTTGAAAGCCAATGGCTTGCATCGTCGCTGGCTAACCAGCGCCTGGATAATTGCTGTACTGGTAGCATTGCCTGTCGTTTCAATATTTTACTTGGCACTTTTCCCCAGCGAAAACATCTGGAGCCACCTAGCGGCAACTGTATTACCTACCTATGTTATGACTACCCTAATACTGATGCTTGGTGTTGGCGCTCTATCCACCCTGATTGGCGTCAGTAGCGCTTGGCTGGTCACCATGTGCCGTTTCCCCGGCCGCAGTTTTTTCGAATGGGCGCTATTGCTTCCCTTTGCGATCCCCGCCTATGTCATCGCCTATGTCTATACCAATATTCTGGAATATGCCGGGCCGGTACAGATCGCCCTCCGCAGCACCTTTGGTTGGCAATCCTATCAGGATTACTGGTTCCCTGATATTCGCACCACCGCTGGTGCAATTTTAATGCTCGCGCTAGTACTTTATCCCTATGTTTATATGCTCGCACGGGCTGCTTTTTTAGAGCACTCAGCAAATATCCACGCTGCCAGCCGTACGCTAGGTTGTACTGCCTGGCAAAGCTTTATTCGGGTTTCACTACCGATGGCACGACCGGCTATCGCGGTTGGCTTATCTCTTGTCTCAATGGAAACTATCAATGATTTTGGGACAGTGGATTTTTTTGCCGTCAAAAGCCTGAGCGCTGGCATTTATGATACTTGGCTGAACATGAATAACCTGGGCGGAGCCGCGCAAATCGCCAGCATGATGCTTATCTTTGTCGTCGTACTTATTACTTTGGAACGCATGGGTCGCGCCAAACAAAAGCAGTTTAATAGCGCAGATCGTTTCAACACCACCGAAAGTTACCCGCTCAGAGGCTGGCGCAGTGGGGCTGCTGTAGCAATTTGTTTGCTCCCATTCCTCGCTGGCTTTGCCATACCCTTCAGTCTTTTATGTTTATATAGCATTGAAAATTTCAGCCATAATTGGAACGAGCAATTTCTTGGTATCGCGGCGAATAGTTTTCTGCTATCACTCTCCGCCGCCGCTACAGCCTGCATAATTGGACTTTTGCTGGCATACAGCAAACGGCTAAATCCTGGCCGAAGACTAACAGCGGCAGTGCATTTTGCCAACTTGGGTTATGCGCTACCGGGCGCTGTCTTAGCCATCGGTGTGATTATCCCCTTTGCCGCCTTTGATAACAGCCTCGACGCCATCATGCGAGAACAGTTTGGTATTTCCACTGGCCTGCTGCTCAGCGGCACAGTCGCTGCCATTATCTTCGCCTATGTCGTCAGATTTCTTGCGGTCGCACACGGGTCGATAGAATCCAGTCTTGGCAAAATAACGCCGACGATGGATATGGCTTCCCGATCACTTGGCTACAACACCTGGCAGACCTTATTTAAGGTGCATTTACCCCTGATTCGTGGCGGTATCTTGACTGGCGCACTCATCGTCTTCGTCGACTGCATGAAGGAGCTACCCGCTACCTTGATTTTACGTCCCTTCAATTTTGATACGCTAGCGACCTACCTCTATCAATTCGCTTCTGACGAAATGATAGAGGAATCAGCACTGGGAGCACTACTGATTGTACTCGTTGGATTAGTTCCGGTGATTTTATTGAGCCGTTCAATTTCTGCTGCGCGTAAAGTTTAACCCTCAGTTAGCTCACCCGAAACACCACCAGTTGTTCGGCCTCCAAGCGCAGACCAACAACATCGCCGACCTGATAATCATGATCGGCCATTAACGATGACTCGACTAAGCTCCCACTTGGGAGTTTAAGAGTATAGAGCGTAGAGGTTCCAAGAAACTCCTTGGTGACCACCTCACTATTGACGCAGCCTTCATTGTCGCCTGGAATCACCTCGTGCGGACGCACAAAGACATCCACCTGATCACCAACTGCGCCGTTAAAACCAAGCGCCTCGACTAAGCCGATATCGGTTTCGATCATGGCATTAGCAACCAGTTTACCGCGCAGAAATTTACCTTCGCCAACAAAGTTAGCCACCAACGGGCTGACGGGATGATGATATATCTCGAAAGGTGTACCCCACTGTTGTAAACGCCCATTGGCAATCACACCCAGTTTATCACTCACGGTAAAGGCTTCATTCTGATCGTGAGTAACCAGGATCGCAGATATTTTTTCTTCTTTGAGGATATTCCTTACCTGCACAGCCAGCTGGCGGCGTAACTCCGTGTCCAGGTTAGAAAACGGTTCGTCCATCAAGAGTAACTGAGGCTTGGGAGCCAATGCTCGCGCCAGCGCTACTCGCTGTTGTTGTCCGCCCGAGAGTTCGTGAGGAAAGCGCTCCGCCATATCGGTAAGCTCCACCAGCTCAAGAAGATGCTGCACAGTGGCTCTTTGTTCTTTCGCCGATAATTTTTTTAAACCAAAATTAATATTATTCTTGACGCTGAGATGAGGAAAAAGGGCATAGTCCTGAAACACCATACCAATATTGCGTAGTTCTGGCGCAACCACCATGGTTGACGTCGCTATCAAGTTCCCAGCTAATACTAACTTACCACTATAGATCGGATTAAACCCAGCGATTGCTCGTAACACCGTGGTTTTACCGCAACCGCTTGGACCGAGCAGACAGGCAATTTCCCCTTGCAACACCTCAAAGGAAAGCTGTTCGACAATTTTTTTGTTCTGATAGCGACACTCTATGTCGTCGACTTGCAGCAGTGCTGTCGTCATGTTAAGGCACGCCTTTCCGGCAAGTGAATAGTGGTTCAATACATCTCCAAAATTTCTGCATAGCCATTCATATTCGCTGCATAAAGATTAGGGATTATAAAAGCATATGAACGACGGGGCCAAGCGCGCTTCAACAAATGGGGGCATTTATTCTATTAATGCTAAAGATGGGGCTATAATTGAGCAGCAAGCACTCCAACTCTAAGGTCAACTGTGAGCCACTATGTCAGTCACCACCAGCGTTAAAGAAAAAAAACAGCAAGGCCACCCGATACTGCTACGCAACCTGCTCACCGATCTGGTAGCGGATGGGCGTTTAAATCAGGATGACGTGGAAAAGTTGTTTATTGCCCAACGCAGCCCTACCCAACTGGGCAAACATCCGATCGATCAAATTGCCGCCTTCGGCTTTGTCGACCAAAAAAATTCAAAACGCAACCTAGATCAATATGCCATTTCCGATTGGCTCGCCAAACGCGCTGGCCAGGATTACTACCACATTGATCCACTTAAAATTGCCGTAAAAAAAATTACCGATGTCATGTCCTATGCCTTTGCCGAGCGCCATCGCATTCTGGCGGTTGAAGTCAATGACAAAGAAGTGGTCATTGCTAGCGCAGAGCCTTATATCTCGTCTTGGGAGACAGACCTTAAACACGTACTACGCAAAAACATTCGCCGGGTAGTTGCCGCGCCGAGCGATATCCAACGCTATACCCTGGAGTTCTACACTCTCGCTAAATCCGTTAGCGGTGCGGTCGGCGATGGCGGCAAAAATTCAGATATCACCAATTTCGAACAGATGCTGGAGCTGGGCAATATGCAATCGCCCGATGCCAACGACCAGCATATTGTCAATATTGTGGATTGGTTATTGCAATACGCTTTCTCGCAACGCGCCAGTGATATCCATATTGAACCACGCAGAGAGCAGGGTAATGTACGCTTTCGAATTGATGGGGTGCTACACCTGGTTTACCAGCTCCCTGCACAGGTCATGACCGCAGTAACCAGCCGTCTGAAAATATTGGGCCGTATGAACGTTGCCGAAAAAAGACACCCTCAGGATGGCCGCTTGAAAACCAAAAGTCCACAGGGCAATGAAGTTGAATTACGCCTATCGACGCTGCCAACCGCCTTCGGTGAAAAAATGGTGATGCGGATTTTTGATCCCGACGTTTTGCTCAGAGGCTTTGATGAACTGGGTTTAGCCAACGCTGATTATGCTCATTGGCAGCAAATGACTTCTCAACCCAACGGTATTGTCTTGGTCACCGGCCCTACCGGATCGGGCAAGACCACCACGCTTTATTCAACCTTGAAACAGCTAGCGACGCCAGAAGTAAACGTCAGCACCATCGAAGACCCCATCGAAATGGTGGAGCCTAGCTTTAACCAAATGCAGGTACAGTCTAACATTGACCTGAGCTTTGCCGATGGCGTTCGAGCGCTACTTCGACAAGACCCAGACATCATTATGGTTGGCGAGATTCGCGATTTGGAAACAGCCGAAATGGCTATTCAGGCTGCCCTCACCGGCCACCTGGTGCTTTCCACCCTCCATACCAACGATGCGCCATCGGCCATCACCCGCTTGCTGGAATTGGGTGTCCCACACTATCTAATCAAAGCTACTGTGCTCGGCGTTATGGCACAACGTTTAGTGAGAACCCTATGCCCGAACTGCAAACAACCACAGCCGATTGACGAGGAAGCCTGGACGCTACTGACCAAGCCTTGGATATCAAAACTACCAAAATCCGTATGCGGCCCCGCGGGTTGCTTAGAGTGTCGCGATACTGGCTACAAGGGTCGCTCAGGTCTCTATGAGGTTATGCCGCTAAGTAATAATCTCAAAAGTTTGATAAGCCAAAATTGTGATATTGATCAGTTGCGTCAGCAGGGTATTAAAGAAGGTATGCAGACACTGCGTTTGAGCGGTGCACAAAAAGTGGCCGCCGGTCTGACCACCATTGAGGAAGTGCTGCGCGTTACACCGGTAGTACAGGATTAAATTCGCCGCTAGAATAGCGGTGCGTGCGTAACACTTCGCGTCTGAACCCGATACAGCTCGTGAACCCATCAATTATCTAAAGAATTATCATGCTAGACACACCCTCATGCGACATCAAATTATCCGAACCCTTAAGCCAGCTGTTCGCCCATCAATGGGATAGATTTCGTTTCAGCCTTGATGAAAGCCAAGCCCAGACGGTTGCGCTAAATCTTCAACAACGCCCAGATTACACTGAACAACTTATACGTACCTGGATTGCCAGCGACTTTGTGTTCGAGCAATGCCTGCGTCGCCCTGACCTTCTCATCGAGCTGTTACAGAGTGGTGATCTGGAGCGTCACTACCCACCCACTTATTACAAGGATAAACTTTCTCAGCAGTTCGATCAGATCTCATCTGAAGAAGATTTGATGCAAACGTTACGACGCTTTCGCCAACGCGAACAAGTGCGCATCATCTGGCGGGATGTGCAAGCCCAAGGCAGCATGATAGAAACGACACAGGATGTGTCTGATATGGCAGACGCCTGTATCGACTGCTCACTGAACTGGCTTTACCAGCAGGCTTGCACCAAATTGGGCACCCCCATCTCTATCGTCAAAGGTCGTCCGATTCCACAGAAAATGGTGGTACTCGGGATGGGCAAACTGGGCGCGCATGAGCTTAACCTTTCATCGGATATTGATCTCATTTTCGCCTACGAAGGTAAAGGTCAAACGGAAGGCGGAAACAAGCCTTTGGATAACCAGGAATTTTTTATCCGCCTCGGCCAGCGTTTGATTCACGCCTTAGACACCCGCACCGCTGACGGTTTTGTATTTCGTACGGATATGCGGTTACGTCCCTATGGCGACAGCGGCGCTCTAGTGCTGAATTTTGACGCCATGTCGGAATACTACCAATCACAAGGGCGCGACTGGGAGCGCTACGCCATGATTAAAGCCCGTGTCGTCGCCGGAGACCAAGCTGCCGGGCAGCGCCTAATGGAGGAGCTACGCCCCTTTGTGTATCGTCGCTACATCGACTTCAGTGTCATCGATTCGCTGCGTTCGATGAAAGAACTGATCCGCCGAGAGGAGCAGCGGCGCGGGCTGGAACATGACGTAAAACTTGGTTCCGGCGGTATTCGTGAAGTTGAATTTATTGCTCAGGTTTTTCAGTTGATCCGCGGCGGGCGTGATATTCGATTACAGCAACGCAGTTTGCTTAAAACATTACAAATCATTGCCGAACTAGACCTCCTTCCCCAAGAGGTCTCCGCTGGCCTTAGCCGGGCCTATTGTTTTCTGCGCGATACCGAGCATGCGTTACAGGCACAAAGAGACGAACAAACCCAGAAGCTGCCAAAAGACCCATTGGCCAGGCAGCGCGTGGCATTTTGTCTGGGCTATGAAGACTGGCCATCTTTCTTTGCGTATCTAACTCAACATCGCGAATTTGTGTTAGAACAGTTCAATCATTTAATTGCCGCACCCGAGGATGAAGAAACCAGTGAGGTCGCAAAAGAACTAACCCTTTGGCAGACACTCTGGCGCCAAGAGTTAGACACAACACAGGCAAAAACCAGCTTGTCTAAACATGGCTTTGACAATGCCGAAGAGGTGTTGGATATCCTCTCGCAACTGTTTCATAGCCGTAAAGTTCAATCGTTGCAGCCAATACCGCAGCAACGTTTGGATGAGTTTATGTCGAGGATGCTGGCCGCTCTCAGCAAAGACAAGCAGCCCCAGCAAACCCTGAAACGTTTAATGGCATTGGTCGAATCGGTGTTACGGCGTACTGCTTATTTAGTGCTGCTGGTCGAAAATCCTAACGCACTTCATCAATTAATCCGGCTTTGCTCCGCCAGCCCCTGGATTGCCGAAGAGCTGGCACGCCATCCCATTTTACTGGACGAGCTATTGGATGTCCGCGAGCTTTATCATCCGGCTGATCCCGATGCACTCAAGGATGAACTTCGACAGCAGTTATTGCGCATCCCTCCGGATGATGTCGAGCAGCAGATGGAATCCCTGCGCTATTTTAAAAGAGCTCATGTTTTACGGGTTGCCGCCAGCGAAGTCAGCAACATGCTGCCGCTCATGAAGGTCAGTGATTACCTCACCTTTATTGCCGAAGCGGTGTTGAACGAAGTATTGCAGCTCGCTTGGTCTCACCTGACGACCAAATACGGCACACCACAGATGGCACCCGGCATACGTTGCGACCCAAACTTTATTATCATTGCCTATGGCAAGCTCGGTGGACTCGAACTCAGTTACGGTTCAGATCTCGACCTTGTGTTTCTGGATGACTCACCGGCAAACCTGTCAACCGATGGCGAAAAACCGGTCGAGAATTCAGTTTTCTTCACGCGTCTGGCACAGCGCATCATACACCTGCTGACCACCTTCACCGCTTCCGGTCAGCTCTACGATGTCGATATGCGTTTGCGGCCCTCTGGCGCCTCGGGGCTCTTGGTAACCTCACTCGAGGGCTTTGAGCGTTATCAGTGCGATCAGGCCTGGACTTGGGAGCACCAGGCACTAACCAGAGCCCGTGTAATTGCAGGCTCACCGGCATTACAGGAAAAATTCGAACAGCTGCGTGCGCAAATTTTATCCCAGCCTCGAAACGAGTCCGATTTAAAGCAACAAGTCATCGAAATGCGCAAAAAAATTAGAGATGCCCATGGCACCAACAGCGACTCTGAATCGGATCAGGGTCTGTTCGACCTTAAGTATGATCCTGGTGGTATCATTGATATTGAGTTTATCGCGCAATTTGCCGTACTTGCATGGTCACAAAAGCATTCAAAACTATTACAATACACCGACAATATACGCATTCTGGAAAACTTAGAGCAACTGGCACTAATGACCTCTCAAGATGCGGAGTCACTACGAGAGGCATACAAAGCATTCCGTTCTGTTATTCATCGCCTGACGCTTGATCAACAGCCTGCTCGATTATCGGTGACTGAATTAAGAAAAGCCGATTTAGATTCGCATCGTCTTGTCGTCATTAATATCTGGCAACAGGTAATGGCGACAGCAGTGTAATTTTGTTTTAATTTTCTGTGCTTGTATTAAAAGTGCAATAAAGTTTGTGAACAGTAGGAGTACGAGTATGACGCCGGCAGCAATGGCCGACCGAGATGGTCTGATTTGGTTTGATGGTGAAATGGTTGATTGGCGCGAAGCCAAAACCCATGTCCTCACCCACACGCTACACTATGGTGTCGGCGTATTTGAAGGTGTGCGTGCCTATCACGGAGAGCAAGGCACCAATATTTTTCGGCTAAATGATCATACTGACCGACTGTTCCGATCTGCCCATATTCTCGGTATGGACATGCCCTTCAGTAAAGAACAACTCAACCAGGCCCAAATTGATGTGGTGCGAGCAAACAACCTTCACTCTGCGTATTTGCGCCCACTTTGTTTCCTCGGTTCAGAAGGTATGGGATTGCGTGCAGATCAGCTCCGTACTCACGTCGCCATCGCGGCATGGGATTGGCCCTCTTACGTTTCCCCGGAAACCCAGGAAAAAGGGCTCAAAGTGCGCACCTCTTCCTATACGCGCCATCATGTTAACGTCACCATGTGCAAAGCGAAAGCAGTTGGCAATTACACCAACTCCATTCTGGCGCTACGTGATGCGCTGGACAGCGGTGCCGAAGAGGCGCTGTTACTTGATCCAGAAGGCTATGTCGCCGAAGGCAGCGGTGAAAACTTCTTTTTAGTGCGCAATGGCGAAGTACATACACCGGAGCTAACCTCATGCCTGGAAGGCATCACCCGAGACACCATCATGCGCTTCGTCCGTGACCTCGGGTTAACCATTAAAGAACGCCGAATTACCCGCGATGAAGTTTATATTGCCGATGAAGCCTTCTTTACTGGTACTGCCGCCGAAGTACTGCCATTGCGTTCATTGGATAAACGTGTGATTGGCAGCGGTAGCCGTGGCCCAATTACTGAAAAATTACAAAAAATGTATTTTGATCAGGTCATGGGGCGTCGCTCGCAGTATCCGGAGTGGCTCACACAGGTGAGCTAATGCTTGCGCCATTGCAGACCAACGGGAAAACCTAGCGGGTGAAAATTCTGGTCATTGGCCCTTCATGGGTAGGGGATATGGTGATGGCGCAAAGCCTCTTCATCTCCCTCAAGACGAAGCATCCGCAAGCAATAATTGATGTGCTGGCACCCGACTGGAGCCGCCCGATATTACAACGTATGCCGGAAGTGAATCGTGCGATTGTCATGCCGATTGGTCATGGTGCAATAAATTTGTTGGCACGTCGCGAGATAGGTCGCTCATTAAAGTCTGCGAACTACGATCAGGCGATTATATTACCTAACTCACTCAAGTCTGCCATTATTCCCTGTTTTGCGGGCATTCCAAAACGCACTGGCTGGCGCGGCGAGATGCGTTATGCGCTGCTTAACGATATTCGACTGCTCAACAAAAATAGATACCCATTGATGGTGCAACGCTTTGTCGCTCTTGCCTATCAGCCTATGGCAACGCTACCGGAAAAACTACCGACACCACACCTAGCCGTTGATCAGACAAATGTTCTTGACGCACTCACCCGATTTGAACTGAACAGCGAACGACCAATCCTGGCGCTCTGTCCCGGTGCAGAATTTGGCGAAGCCAAACGCTGGCCAGCCAACCATTACGCTGAAGTTGCCCAGCACAAAATCAATGATGGCTGGCAGGTATGGCTATTCGGCTCCGCAAAGGACGCTGTCGTCACCGATCAAATTCAATCACGGCTTAGTCCCGAGTCGGCCCAATACTGTCTTAATCTGGCCGGCGAAACCAGCCTCGGCGACGCTGTTGATCTGATGTCTTTGGCCAGCGCCGTAGTCACGAATGACTCAGGTCTAATGCATATCGCCGCAGCGCTTGACCGTCCGTTGGTAGTACTCTACGGTTCATCTTCGCCGGCCTTCACGCCGCCCCTCAGCAAACAAGTTAAAATACTCAAAACCAGTATTGAGTGCAGTCCCTGCTTTAAGCGGGAGTGTCCGCTTGGACATCTAAAGTGTCTAAAAGAGCTCCCGGTTGACTGGGTATTACAGGGCTTGAACGAACTGGTAACTCCGCCATCAATAACCTGCGAATAGGGCTACTCGGTTGCGCGTACTGATCATCAAAACATCATCGCTTGGCGATGTCATCCATACGCTACCAGCAATTACCGATGCATCGACGCAGGCGGATATTCGCTTTGATTGGGTGGTGGAGCAGTCCTTTGCTGAAGTGCCCACTTGGCACACCAGTATCGAGCGCACCATCCCGGTTGCGTTGAGACGCTGGCGTAAGTCGCCCTTTTCGGTTTGGCGATCGTCAGAATGGCGCGAGTTCAAGCAGCAGTTACAGCAATACCCCTACGACGCCATCATTGATGCACAGGGACTGATAAAAAGCGCCTGGATCACCCGCTATGCAGAAGGCCCAAGCTATGGGCTGGACAAAAAATCTGCACGGGAACCTTTAGCCAGCCAGTTTTATCAACATCGAATTGCGGTTGCCAAGCACCAACATGCCGTGGAACGGGTTCGCCAATTATTAGCAGCGGCTTTGGGCTACGAAGTTCCGCAGAATACTGGCAACTATGGCATCGATCGATCACGGCTCGGCGACACCCCCTACACTGGTGATTATCTCGTTTTCATCCATGGCACCACCTGGCCCACCAAACATTGGCCAGATAACTATTGGCAGGAACTGGCGCAAAGTGCTGGGCAGCAGGGGTTGAAGGTGTTAGTTCCCTGGGGCAATGATACGGAGAAAAACCGTGCTGAAAGCATCGCCGCTAGCGCTACTAATGTTGAGGTCTTACCTCGGCTTGGACTGAGCGCACTGGCAGCAATATTGGCGGATGCAAGGGCGGTGGTATCCGTAGATACCGGTCTCGCTCACCTAACCGCTGCGCTTGATATTCCTAACCTAACCCTATATGGCCCAACGCAACCGAAATTGGTTGGCACCTATGGTGAAAACCAACACCATTTAGAGGCTCGTTTTTATAGCACAGAAGCCAACCCTAATAAGAAGCACAATCTAATGCAGGCATTGACACCGGCTATCGTTTTAAAACAATTACAGAATTTAATTTCTTTGGGCCGCGCTTAATGGTTTTTGGCTTCTGTTTATTCAAATATTTCCCTTTTGGGGGGTTACAACGTGATTTTCTCCGTATAGCCTTGGAATGCCAAAAACGCGGCCATAGGATTCGTGTTTACGTTTCAACCTGGGAAAGTGAGCAGCCGGACGGATTTGACATCATTTATGTCCCGCAAAAAGGAATCAATAGCCCGGCAAGAAACCGTGCCTATGTAAGCTTTGTACAAAAACACCTAAAAAGTCATCCATTGGACTATCTGGTCGGGTTTAACAAAATTCCTGGTCTCGATTGTTATTATGCTGCTGACGGCTGCTTTTTGGCGAAAGCAAAACAACAACGGGGTGTTATTTATCGGCTTAGTTCTCGGTTCAGACACTTCGTGAACAATGAAAGTGCCATTTTCAAAAAGGGTCAGCAAACCGAAATACTCATGATTTCGAAACTTCAAATCCCCATTTATCAGAAGTTCTATCAAACCGAGTCAGAGCGATTTCACTTGCTGCCACCGGGAGTATCACGTGACCGAATAGCTCCCGACAACGCCGCACAGGAAAGGCAATCCTTCCGCTGTGAATTTGGCATTGAGCAGGATGAGTGGTTGTGGCTCATGGTTGGCTCGGGCTTCAAGACAAAAGGGGTAGACCGTTCATTGCGTGCGCTGCACAGCTTGCCAGCGCAATTACGGAAAAAAACAAAAATCTTTATCGTCGGTCAGGATAATCCTAACCCTTTCAAACGTCTCGCGGCAAAATTAAATATCACCGAAAATATCTGTTTTTTCCCCGGCCGAGATGATATCCCAAAATTTTTACTCGGTGCTGATATACTGGTACATCCTGCTTACCATGAAAATACCGGAACAATTTTACTTGAAGCTCTAGTTGCAGGACTCCCCGTAATAACTACCGATATTTGCGGCTATGCTCATTACATTAACCAGGCCAAAGCGGGCACTCTATTGTCTCACCCATTCAGTCAGTCAGAAATGAATCAAGAGGTGCTGCGGATGATGAACCGCACTCGACAGAATGAGCTTCATCAAAATGCGCTTAATTATGCCCGGGACGCCGACCTCTATAGCATGCCGCAAGCCGCAGCAGATATTATTGAAACACTGTGCCAAAACAAAAACCTAACAAGCGTTTCTGTATAAAACCCCTTGAGTCGCTCGACCTATGACAGAAAATATTATACTAAGGCGCTATGAGGCCCAGGATTTACTAACATCCGGTTTTGACCTACCCGTACCATGCCTGGTTGAAGGCATTTCCCCAAAACCGTTACGCTGTGAAAAGATACTACGTATGCTACCCGGCAAGCGGTTAGTGTTTCTCGCCGATGATTCGAGGGAAAAGTTAATTATTAAGTTAATGGGGCATGGCTCCTATGCCGTGAAACAGCATAATAGGGAAATCGAAGGCTCACAGGCGTTAACCGCTGCAGGATTAACGACACCAACGATAGTTGACCATGGTATTGATTTTACCCGGAAAATCAGTTTTGTTAGTTATCGCTATCTCGCTCAGGGTCTTAATCTTTCCGAGGTTTTTAAGCAGTCTGATAACAGTAAAAAAATAGTATTATTGGAGACTGTTTTTCAAATAATTGCACGTATGCACAATCACGGTATTTTCCAGCAGGATATCCATCTGGAAAATTTTATGCTGCAAAATGAAAAAATTTACACCTTGGACTGCGCCAGCATCGTCAAGCCCACTTCAAAAAAAATAATTAGTAGCGTGGCTATTACCAACCTAGGCTTGTTTGTCGCGCAACTATATCCCCATCTGGATCCAATAATAGAAAAATGCTTCGATCAATATCAGCGGGAAATCAATAATCTCAATTTTAGCTTCCAGCAAGTAAAACTAGCTGCGCTCAGAGCACGCACTAACAGAATGCGCCGCTACCGGAAGAAAGTATTTAAATCCACCAGCGCACATTGTTGTACAAGGAGTTGGCAGCGCTATCTGATTTGTCGGAGAGAAAATTATGATAGCGATATGAACAACTTTTTTAGAAATCCCGATGCAGCAATAAGCCAGGGCAAAACGCTCAAGGCGGGTAATAGCGCCACCGTTTCATTAGTTTCCATTGGGACTCAGAAATATGTCGTCAAACGTTACAATATAAAGGGAATCTGGCATAGCATAAAACGATTATTTCAGACCACACGTGCTTGGCGATCTTGGCGTTCCGCGCATATGCTGGCGCTACTGGATATAGAAACTCCACAGCCAGTTGCACTATTGGAATACCGTTTCGGCCCATTACGGCGCAAAGCGTACCTAGTCACCGAATATCTAGCGACAGAAACAGGTAGCTTTTTGAATGAGTTGATCAATAAAGGCTTAACCGAAGAGCAAGGGGAGAAACTTTTTGCGCCGCTGTTCAACAAGATGCAACATGCCAAGGTCAGCCACGGTGATTTTAAAGCTTCAAACTTTTTCATTAAAGATAATAGTATCTTGGTGATTGACCTTGACGCGATGAGGTTACATAAAACGAAGCGCTCTGCTGAGGCTGCCATTAGCAAAGACAAAGATCGTTTTCATCAAAACTGGAAATAGGATTTTCCTGGGACAACCAAGTGGCCGCAGGGCCGAACAAGCACAACCTATTGATAAATAAAATTATTTTAGCAAAACCATCTCCATAAAAGAGCATGCTCCATGACAGAATATTACCTGCGCGAAGACTTGGCTAGACACTGGGATCGTGATGATCCTTTTAAACATGCCATGGAGCTAGATGGAGAGCTATTTAGAGATATGCCTTCTCGGCGTACGCTACGGTTTTTCTGTAACAAACAGCCTTATTTTGCAAAAATCCATACCGGTGTAGGCTGGCGAGAAATTATTAAAAACCTATTGCAAGGTCGTATGCCTATACTCGACGCCAGCCCCGAGTGGCACGCCATTAAACGTCTGGAGGAAATTGGCGTGGAGACCATGACCATTGCTGGTTATGGTGTTCGACGGTGGAATCCGGCGCAGCGTGAATCTTTTCTAATCACGGAATCGCTTCAAAACACGGAAAGCCTGGAAGACTTTTGTCGAGAGTGGCAAACATCCCCTCCCACCTTTCCATTAAAAAACCACATGATCACAAAGGTAGCTTCTATTTCACGTCAGTTACACCAGAACGGTATTAATCACAGGGATTATTATATTTGCCACTTCCTGCTAGATTTGCAGCAAGGAAAGGAATCGCTGGAAAAGGATAAAATTAAACTTTTTCTAATTGATTTGCACCGCTCTCAAATAAGAAAAAAAGTACCAATTCGTTGGCTGATAAAGGATATCGGGAGCCTGTATTTTTCTGCTATGGATATTGGCCTAACACAGCGTGATATCTTCCGCTTTATAGAGATTTATTCTGGCCAGCCTTGGCGGCAGAGCTTAATACAAGATCGCCGCTTTTGGGAAAAAGTAACGGCGCGAGCAATTACGCTTTACGAAAAAATGCATCACCGCAAGCCGAAATTACTATTTTAAGCCCCGTGGGCTTGTCAGTATGAGTGGAGTTGGTCGTGTGCAGTACGGATTAATCTTTGCTGTTGCGACGCACTTAAACTCTGTGCGACGTTACAATAGCTTTGCCAATAGAGGGGTAAATTCACTTTACTATACATAGCATCCCGATCGGCCGGGTAACGACAGGTATGCTTGAAATTGCGGCACCGAAGTAACAAAGAAAGGGGTTTACGGTAACAACGCAGATCAGCAATATCGATTAATCCGAACTCGTTTTGCTGCGTTAAGATTATATTCCCGAAATGTATAGACCGGAAAAAAACGCCCAGCTCATGTAAGCGACCGATAAAGGCCCCAAATAAATGCACCACCTCTTCCGAAAATCCACCTTGAGCCTCCTGAATTTCACGTAATGAAGGCCCTTCGAGTGGCCTGTAGCAAACAGCCGTTCGTTGGATACTGGGTATTTTTAGCTCTTCAATTTCTGTTATTGTCGGAATCCCACATTTAGCGAGTGTCATCGCATTTCTGGCAAAACGTCTGGAGTAGGGAAGATAAAGGGCGGAAGAGATCAGCCTTTTACGCCTGAACAATTTCATTATTTTGCCAGAGGAAAGCGCTAATACCTTATCGCCATAGCCGTCGGCGGAAAGCACTTCTGCACCAGCCCGTAATTGCTGATATTGCTCACTGGTCAGCGATTTCATAACTGTTTTCTCGTTCCCTTTGATGGCAACAAAAGCGTTTAAGCTGCGGGTTTAGCTAAAATCATAAAGGAATGGGAAAAGTAGCTTTTGAAACGACTGGGCAAAGCCTTAAGCCAATCACTTTTCGGTTGAACCCAATAAATTTCATAGGGATTCAGACCGGACATACGGCACAGGTTACATAGTGTTATCGGGTCAAACCAGCAAGTATGCTCCTCATGCACCTGCGGCCGATTATAGCGCCAGATTTTCCATGCTTGTTTAGAATAAAACGGATTCGGTGTAGTAATGACTAGGGTGCCATTAGCAGCAAGATGTCTGCGCATATTTTCCAGAAACTGCCCCACGTTGGGAAGGTGTTCAATTATTTCACCGGCAACGATGGTGTCAAATTCCTCATCAAGATTCATCGTAACGACATCCGCTGCTTTTACATTAAATCCCTGAGATTTCAGCATCTCAATTCCTTCTTCATCAATATCAACGCCAAGACAATTAGCGTTAAGGTTGCACACCTGACGAAAAAGAAGGTTGGAGTGATGCCGCTCCAGCTGTAGTTCGGTAGCACGCCGACTGCGTCTTGACTCAACCACCCCCAGATCAAGCACTTTTCCAGCTTGTTGTACCAAGGGGGTAATTATTTCCATACGATCATTGATGGATTTAACAAAATTTAGATCACTCAAGCGTGCCGCCTTATTCACAGTTCTGTTGGAAGTCACTAGCCATATAAATCTAGTCATTATGTAGTGGCGAGATCATAACAGATAGGCGTAGACCTGTGCACTTACGCGGATCAAATTGTGCCATTTGCCTGCCAGCGCTAGGCTTACGACTTAAAGTGCGGCAGGACTTCTTTGCCCAACAGATCTAAAGCTTCATTAAAGTCAGGGCCTAGACAGTGCCCAAAGGCGACATGGGTAACACCTGCAGCGGCCATTGTTTCAATTTGTTGGATAACCTCTTCCGGCGTACCGGTCACAGAACACTTTGCTATCGACAGGTCGGAAACGTAGCTCGCCCCTTTTTTAAAATCACCCACCGCAGCGGCTTGGCGTACTTGATTGATTTCTTCTTCGGAAATACCCGCCACATCGGTCATTGGCCGTAGGTAGGGCAAATAGACCGCAAGCACTGCACGTGCTGTCTCTCGTGCCTTTTCTCGGTTGGCTGAAATGGAGCTGAGCGGTCCAGCAATAACCTCAATATCATCCGGGTTACGGCCACTGCGCTTCGCACCAATTTCAATATTTTCACGGATGATACGCACATAATCAGGGTTCCATAGACCATCTGACTTCACACCGGAGGCGATTTCACCGGCCAACTGACACATCTTAGGCCCCCAGGTGCCGATAAAAATAGGCACCTCTTTTCGATAGGGTTGAAAACGGAAAAATAATTCCTCGGTGCAAGTAAAAACCTCACCATGAAAAGCGGTATGATTCCCTTGCAAGAGTCGTCTAATAACCTGGATGGCTTCTCTGACCATGGTAATAGGTTTCTTCTGCTGTTCGATACCCAAAAACTCCCAGAAAGCGCCACGCGCGATGCCACAGACCGCTCGACCTTTGGTAAGCTCATCCAACTCGGCTAAATTTCCGGCATGATAACAGGGATGTACGATTTGTGGGGTGATAATGCCCGGACCAACTTTAATACTGTTGGTATGCTCACCAATCAATGTCAGTAATGGCCAGCTCGGTTTAAACATCAGGTCATCATAAACATGAACTTCATCAAAGCCGTAATTCTCAATACGCTGAGCCATACCAATATATTCGCGTATGGGATAACTGCCTTGCAGACCAATACTAAACTTAAGCGCCATAGCCAACCTCCTGGGTACGTTTAAATCAGTTCAAATTTAACAGCTGCTCGGTATCGGATATAGATATGAAAGCAAGAATCTTTGTTGTTGAATACGGAACAATAATGAGAAAGCCATGATTCAAACTGAACTCATGTGTTGCCATTAAGAACCGATAAAAGAAAGGGGCCTCAAGAGAGGCCCCGGCGGCCTTGAGTATTTCAACTCAAGGGAGGGTATGTTTCGGCTACCATTGTATTGCGCACGATACGCCCTGTGAAATGATCTTTTCCTCTATTAATAGGAGTTTTTAACGGTCATGGTTATAACAGACAATTATTCGCGACGTTATTTACTATTGCTTAAAATAAGTCTCTAACAGGTCAAATAACGGCTCCCGAAACTCATTAGATTCATTCACTAGATGATGTCTTGCCTGAGGCAAAAAATGTATTTTGGGTCGATTAAAATTTTTATCGATGACTCGCAGATTATATTGCCAGTCAATAGTTGTATCTTCACCGCCTTGAATAATAATCGGTGATAGGGGGGATGGTTTTACCCTTTCAAAAGTGGATGCCCAATCTATCAGAGCGGCTACCCAGGAAAGTGGTATGCGCTGGTATTGCAGCGGATCTTTATTGGTCAAAAAATCGATAAAGCCTGCATCGTGGGAACAAGGCATGATCTTGCGTTCCACACTTTTCACCCAATGTTTGGAGGCGGCATAAAGCCACAGCAGCTTTTTCCAACCCACCGGTCTGACTAAAGGTGCCAGAAGGAAAATATTTTTGAAGGGGTTGTTAATTTGATCAAATCGATGCGCCATCAGGTAAGCCATTGCGATGGCACCACCAGTACTCTGCCCCAGTAAATGCCAGGGCTCATCAAAATGCGATTGGCAAACCGTCACGTAATGGTGCAAAACCTCAACGTACTGCTGAAAATTATTGATCCCCGCAGGTTCACCAGTAGACAGCCCATGGCCCGGCAGATCATAGATAAGCACCGAATAATCCTGTTCCAGACAAAAACGTATTATGTGCTGAAACAGACCGGCGTGATCAAAATAACCATGCAGCAATAGCACAGTGCCTTTGGACAAACCGAGGCGCGGGCGAAAGTAATGCGTTGCTAGGCGAAAATCCGCTATTTGGCAATAACCAAAACCATGCATCAAATGAGAAAAATCTTTTTCAAAATGAATACCGTAATAACGACAGTATTCTTGCTCTATTTCGGATAGTGTGCCGGGATAATCAAAATCTATCGGCTTCCATTGTCGTTGAATACTATTTTTGTCCCAACGGAGTGATAGCCCTTTAGTCATGTGATGACACGTGTTCCATATCGGCACGGTAGTCGCCCAATTGTGCAGCGGCGGTTAATCGAGCACGATGATGCAGCGCCGCCTGAGCCTCATCCCAATTTTCCTGCTTCCCACTCCAGACATGCAGCGCCTCCTGCTGCAAAGCTCGTCCATAGGAATAGCTCAACAACCAGGGAGCAGGCTGTTGATTGATCGCATTCAAGTACGCATCTGAATCCGCCGGCGATAAACCGCCCGATAAAAAAGCGATCATCGGTACCGCTGCAGGCACCGTTCTACGCAATACTTTTAGGGTGAGCTCGGCCACCTGTTCCGGTGTAGTTTCAATACCGCTATCCTTACCTGGCACCACCATGTTCGGCTTCAGAATACAGTGCTCCAACACCACCCCTTGCCGGTGCAAGGCATGAAACAACGCTTGTATAGTCACTTCGGTCGCTTCAGCACAATTTTCAATACTATGGGTACCATTAATTAAAACTTCGGGCTCTACGATCGGCACAATACCCTGCTCTTGGCACAGCGCCGCATAACGCGCCAGCATTTCAGCATTAATATTGATGGCGCGACGGCTCGGCGTTCGACTACTGATGTGATAGACATTACGCCACTTGGCAAAACGCGCACCCAGTTTTTTGTATTCAGTCAAACGTTCTCGTAAACCATCCAGACCCTGAGTCACTTGTTCCCCTGGACAGTTGGCAAGGTCGGTCAAACCTTTATCAACCTTAATACCTGGGACTATCTGCTGGATAGCCGCCAGCTGCGGGATGGCGACATTGTTGACGCAAGCAGTTTGCGCCAGAGTTTCTTCGAACAGGATAACGCCACTGATAAAGTCACCCAGATGAGGGGTGGCAAGCAACAGGGAGCGGTAACGACAGCGGGCTTCTTCCGTTGATTCAACGCCGATATCGGCAAAACGTTTGGCGATGGTATTACTACTTTCATCGGCCGCTAGAATACCTTTACCCCGTACCGCCATTGCGGCAATAGTTTGCTGTAACTCCAGTGCAATTGACGTCATAGCTATCTCCCGGTCGCCCGTTAAACAGCCGCTGGCTGAAAATGGCGAATTATTGGTTTGCTGCGCGTTGTTCCAATATTGCCACAGCCGGAAGTATTTTGCCTTCAACATATTCCAAAAAGGCACCTCCACCGGTGGAGATATAGGAAATTTGCTCGGTAATGCCGTATTTATCAACTGCCGCCAGCGTATCACCGCCACCAGCTATCGAAAAAGCGGTGCTTGCGGCAATGGCCTCAGCAATAACTTGCGTACCCTGGCCAAATTGGTCGAACTCAAACACCCCCACCGGACCGTTCCAGATAATTGTTTTTGCCTCACGTAAAATACCAGCCAAAACCGCTGCTGAATTCGGGCCAATATCGAGAATCATCTCATCATCCGCCACATCCATCACCGCCTTGGTGACGGCAACCGCCGACTCGCTAAACTCCTTCGCCACCACCACATCCGTCGGTAAGGGAATTTCTGTTTGCTGCAGCAATGCTTTTGCATCATCGATCAAATCATGCTCGCACAAAGATTTGCCAACTGGAAAACCCGCCGCCGCTAAAAAGGTATTGGCGATGCCGCCGCCGACAATCAATTGATCAACTATTTTTGATAACGACTTCAGCACGGTCAGTTTGGTCGAGACTTTCGCCCCCCCGACAATAGCAACCACCGGCCGTGCTGGGTTGGCAAGTGCCTGCTTCAGCGCACTCAGCTCATTACTCAACAGTGGCCCCGCACAAGCGACAGGGGCAAATTTCGCGACACCGTGGGTGGATGCCTGCGCCCGATGGGCCGTACCGAAAGCATCCATTACAAAAACATCGCAGAGCTGTGCCATTTTTTTTGCCAATGTCTCGTCATCCGCCTTTTCCCCGGTATTAAAACGGACATTTTCCACCAGGACTAATTCACCTGACTGTACTTCGACCCCCTCCAACCAATCCCGCTCAAAACGTACCGGCCTAGCCAGCAGCTCTGCCAAATATTGTGCGATCGGCTGTAACGAAAACTCCTGTTGGTCCTGCCAGCTCACCCCTTCCTTTGGGCGACCGAGATGCGACATCACGATAACACCTGCCCCGGCTTTAAGTGCGAGCTTAATTGTTGGTAAAGCTGCGCGGATACGCGCGTCGCTGGTTACTTTCCCCTCTTTAACCGGCACATTAAGATCCTCTCGAATCAATACGCGCTTGCCGTTCAGATCAAGGTCAGTCATATTCAGTACAGTCATTTATTAATCCTGATTTCCTGAGATTATTTTTTTGTTAAATTTTTCAGCACACCGGCAACATCAAGCATACGATTCGCAAAACCCCACTCATTATCGAACCAAGCCATTACCTTGACCAGGCGATCACCGGTAACGCAGGTTTGTCCGCCATCAACAATGGATGAGCGCACATCATGATTAAAGTCACAGGATGCCAGCAACTCATCGGTATAGCCTAAAATACCAGCGAGTCCTCCTGTTGCTGCATTTTTAAGTAGTTGATTCACTTCCGCGACCGTGGTTGCCCTTTTCATTTGCACGGTCAAATCCATGATCGAAACATTCACCGTCGGTACCCGCATTGCCGAAGCAGTAAAACGCTTTTCAAATTCCGGCAGCACCCGCGCAATACCCTTTGCCAGCTGCGTTTCCACCGGGATAATGGATGCACTAGCACTGCGTGTGCGGCGTAAATCGGTATGATGATAAGCATCGATAACTGGCTGGTCATTCATCGCGGAATGAATAGTAGTGATGTGGCCTAATTCCACACCGATACCATCATCCAGACACTTAATCACTGGCACGATACAGTTAGTCGTGCAGGAAGCATTAGAAATAATCGTATCATCGGCAGTCAGACTTTGATGATTGATGCCGTAAACGATGGTGGCATCGACACAGGGTTCGGCAGGCTGGGAAAAGAGCACCCGTTTTGCGCCACAGCTCAAGTGTTGCTCGGCGGAAACACGATCGGTAAAGCTACCCGAACACTCCAGTACGAGATCAACTTTTTGCGCAGCCCAGGGTAAGTGATCGCGCTGTTTAAAATGCGTTACCGGTATACGGTCGCCGTTAATTACCAGCAGCTCTCCTTCGACACTAATGTCACCGGAAAAACGGCCATGAGTGGAGTCGTATTTGGTAAGATGCGCGATGGTTTCAATATCCGCCAGCTCATTAATGGCGACGATATCCATATCCTGCTTGTGGGCAGACTCATAGAGCGCACGCAACACACAGCGACCGATGCGGCCATAACCGTTAATCGCTAACCGATAGGACATAGTGCTCCCTGAAAATCAATGCCATCGACCAATGTGAACAGATTAGAACCTCTGCCTGACAGGCTGCTAGAGCAGTGCTTCCACTTGCTGCACGATATTATCCGTGGTGAAACCAAAATATTCCATTAATTGCTCACCGGGTGCCGACTCACCAAAGCTCTTCATGCCAATGATGCGCCCATTCAAGCCCGCATACTTATACCAATAATCCTGATGCGACGCTTCCACTACAACACGGGCCGCAATATTCGCAGGCAAGACAGATTCTCGATAGTTCTCATCCTGCGCATCAAACAAGTCTGTAGATGGCATTGATACCAACCTGACCTGTACGCCGCTCCTCTGTAAATCTTCTGTTGCCGCCATTGCTGTACCGATCTCTGAACCAGTGGCGATAATAATTGCTTGCGGCGCCTGTTCACTGTCCTTGAGGATATAACCACCGCGCTTTATATTCGCGAGCTGCTCGGCAGAGCGCGGCATCACTGGCAGGGATTGACGTGAAAAAATCAATGCGCTGGGGCCATCTTGACGTTCAATCGCAGATTGCCAGGCCACCGCTGATTCGACGGTATCACAGGGACGCCATACTGACATATTGGGAGTGCTGCGCAAAGAGGTCAGTTGTTCCACCGCTTGGTGAGTAGGACCGTCTTCACCCAGGCCAATCGAATCATGAGTGTAGACGAAGATACTACGCAGCTTCATTAAAGCCGCCATACGCACGGCATTGCGCGCATACTCCATAAACATCAAGAACGTGCCACCATAAGGAATAAAGCCGCCATGCAAAGCAATACCGTTCATAATGGCCGACATACCAAATTCACGCACACCATAATAAATATAATTACCGTCCGCCTGATTACGCGTTAGCGGTTGACTGCCACTCCAGTTAGTCAAATTGGATCCAGTAAGGTCAGCTGACCCTCCCAGTAACTCCGGCAATCCAGGCCCAAAGGCATTGAGGCAATTTTGCGAGGCCTTACGAGTAGCGATTTTTTCAGCTGCGCCCTGCGCTTTTTGAGCGTATTCTTCTGCAATTTGCGCAAAATCATTTGGTAACTCACCTTTAACGCGGCGCTCGAATTCCGCTGCTTTAACGGGGTGGGCCGAGCCATAAGCCGTAAACAGGGTTTGCCAGTCTGATTCCGCTACGGCACCGCGCTGCTTCGCATTCCAACCGCTATAAATAGCTTCAGGTATATCAAAGGGCGGATGTTGCCAGCCCAGATTTTCACGCGCTGCCTGCACCTCAGCCTCGCCCAAGGCGGCACCATGCACACTCTCTGTACCCTGTTTATTAGGCGCTCCAAACCCTATAATGGTCTGGCAGCAAATCAAGGTAGGCTGTTCTGTGTTGGCGCGCGCGGTTTTTAGTGCAGTCTTAATTTCTGCCGGATCATGGCCGTCTACATGAGCGATCACCTGCCAACCATAGGCTTCAAAGCGTTTTGCCGTATTATCGCTAAACCAACCCTGCACTTCGCCATCAATTGAGATGCCATTATCATCATAAAGCGCGATCAGTTTGCCCAAACCGAGCGTTCCGGCTAATGAGCACACTTCGTGGGAAATACCCTCCATCAAACAGCCATCACCTAAGAATACGTAAGTATGGTGATCGACAATGGGGAAGTTCGGCTCGTTAAATTGAGCCGCTAAGGTTCTCTCTGCTATGGCCATACCCACCGCATTGGCAATACCCTGCCCCAACGGCCCGGTGGTGGTTTCGACGCCGGGGGCATAACCATACTCCGGATGTCCTGGTGTTTTTGAGTGGAGCTGACGAAAATTCTTAAGATCATCGATACTGAGATCATAACCGGCCAAATGTAACAGGGAGTACAGCAACATGGAGCCGTGACCATTGGAGAGTACAAAGCGGTCACGGTTTGGCCACTGCGGATTCGTCGGATTGTGTACCAGGAAATCATTCCATAGCACTTCCGCAATATCAGCCATTCCCATTGGCGCCCCGGGATGCCCGGAGTTAGCTTGTTGGACTGCATCCATACTTAAAGCACGCACGGCATTGGCAAGTTGATTTCGCGGAACGGTCTGCGACGACATAGTTGAACCTCTTGGTTGCATCGAAACTTAGATTTTAAAAAGCCGCCTATTTTCACCTAACTGGCGCGAAGCATCAAATCTAACTTGGGGAAACTGCCCAATTAGTTGCTTAAATGCCAACTATTAAACAATTCCACCAAAAATATCTATATCAAAATATTTTGATATAGATTTGATTAATCCGACACTCAATGCTATAAAGGCACAGTTATGAATACTACCCTGGGCGACAGCTCGACAGAAACCGTACCCGCCAGCATGAGCGAGGCTTTCCTCGCGCGTGCCTGCAAGGCTGCAGCGGATGCGCTGCGGATAAAGATTCTGCGTGTGCTGCGCGCCGAATCTTTTGGCGTACTTGAGCTTTGCCATATACTCGATCTGGCCCAACCCAAGTTGAGCCATCACCTAAAAGTCTTAGCCAACGCCGGACTAGTCGCCACCCGGCGAGAGGGCAATTCAATCTTCTATCGGAGACCTTTGCTGGCGATAGAAAGTCCACTAACAGCGTTTAATCAGGCACTTTTCGCCAGTATTGACCAACTACCCTTGGATACGAAGATGGTTGAGCGCCTACACAAAATTCGCGAGGAACGCGCCCATTCTTCAGTTGAATTTTTTACTAAGAATGCAGCAAAGTTCAAAGAACATCAGGCATTAATTACCGAAAATTCTCAATATGTCGCCAACATTCGCGATCTAGTCAAATTAGCACAGTTACCAAGCAGTGCTACCGCTATTGAAATCGGTCCCGGCGAAGGCGACTATTTAATCGAACTGGCAATTCAGTTCGACCAAGTAATCGCTCTGGATAATTCCACCAGCATGTTGGCCATTGCGCAACAGAAAACCAATAAAGCTCACCTGAATAACATCGAGTTTATTCATGGCGAGCCGTTAGATGCCGTCAAACGCAATATTAAGGTGGATTTATTGGTTAGCAATATGGTGTTACATCATATTGCTTCACCAGCGGAATTTTTCCAACAGGGTAGCCAACTGTTAAAAGCTGGTGGCTATATACTGATTGCAGAGCTCTGCCCACATGACCAATCCTGGGTTAAAGACAGCTGCGGCGATATTTGGCTTGGCTTTGAACCTGAAGAACTTCAACACTGGGCTGAGGCAGCCGACCTCATCTCGAGGCAAAATCTATTTTTAGGGCTGCGCAATGGCTTCCAAGTGCAGCTCCACCTGTTCCAAAAAAGCTTAAATTCCAACCCTATCCATCATTAATCAACGAGTAATACCTATGAGCGATTATTCTATATTTACCTCGGAATCTGTTTCCGAAGGGCATCCCGACAAAATGGCGGACCAAATCTCCGACGCGGTTCTGGATTCTATTATTGCAGAAGACAAAGATGCCCGCGTTGCGGTTGAGACCATGGTCAAAACCGGCATGGCCATTATCGCAGGCGAAGTCCGCACTAATACCTATATCGACCTAGAAGACTTGGTACGAGAGGTCATTTTAGATATTGGCTATAACAGTTCCGATGTGGGTTTTGATGGTGCCTCCTGCGCCGTACTGAATGCCATCGGCAAGCAATCCAGCGATATCGCCATGGGTGTTGATGAGGGCGACAGCAAAGAACAGGGCGCTGGCGACCAGGGTTTAATGTTTGGTTATGCTACCAATGAAACAGCCGTATTGATGCCCGCACCTATCTACTATTCCCATCGCCTAGTGGAGCGCCAAGCTTATTTAAGAAAACGTAATGTGCTTACTTGGTTACGTCCCGATGCTAAAAGCCAGGTCACGCTGCGTTATGAAAATGGTAAGCCTGTGGCGGTGGATGCGGTAGTACTCTCAACCCAACATGATCCAGACGTTAGCCAGAAGGATATTCGTGAAGCGGTAATGGAGGAAATTATCCAGCACGTGCTTCCCGCAGAATGGCTGCATGCTGATACCAAGTACCATATCAACCCAACTGGCCAGTTTATTATTGGCGGGCCCGTTGGTGATTGCGGCTTGACCGGACGAAAAATCATTGTCGATACCTACGGTGGCATGGCACGCCATGGCGGCGGCGCATTCTCCGGCAAAGACCCCTCCAAGGTGGATCGCTCAGCCGCCTACGCCGGGCGTTATGTCGCCAAAAATATTGTTGCAGCAGGTTTGGCTGATCGTTGCGAAATCCAGGTCTCCTACGCCATTGGCGTCGCTGAGCCTACTTCCATCAGCATCAATACCTTCGGTACTGGTAAATTACCCGACGAGCAGATCGTCAATCTAATTTCCGAGCATTTCGATTTACGCCCAGCCGGACTCATTCAGATGCTCGACCTGAAACGCCCCATATACCGCGCAACTGCAGCTTATGGGCACTTTGGCCGCGAGGAAGAAAACTTTACCTGGGAAAAAACTGATAAAGCAGAAGCGCTAAAAGCAGCACTTTAATTAAATTGGCAGACCAACTGGCCAACCAAATAGGAATTTAAACTAGGAATTTAAACTATGTCCAGCACAGCAACCGCGCCCAACCAAACAGCCGACTATAAAGTCGCCGATATTAACTTAGCCAATTGGGGCCGCAAAGAAATTCAAATCGCCGAGAGTGAGATGCCCGCACTGATGGCGCTGCGCGAAAAATATCGTACAGAACAGCCACTCAAAGATGCCAAGATTATTGGCTGTATTCACATGACAATTCAAACGGCTGTACTCATCGAAACCTTGATCGACCTGGGCGCAGAGGTACGTTGGTCTTCCTGTAACATTTTCTCGACACAGGATCATGCTGCCGCCGCCATCGCTGCGCAAGGCATTCCAGTGTTTGCCTGGAAAGGCGAAACCGAGCCTGAATATGAATGGTGTATCGAACAAACCATTCTCAAGGATGGCCAACCTTGGGACGCCAACATGTTGCTAGATGACGGTGGTGATTTAACCGCTATCGTCCATGAGAAATATCCAGCAATGTTAGCCAAAATTCATGGTATCACCGAAGAAACCACCACCGGAGTGCACCGGCTCATCGAAATGTTAGAAAAAGGCACTCTTAAGGTGCCCGCCATCAACGTTAATGATTCGGTGACCAAATCTAAGAACGATAATAAATACGGCTGCCGTCACAGCTTAAATGATGCCATCAAACGTGCAACAGATCATTTACTGTCCGGCAAGAAAGCGCTGGTGGTTGGTTATGGCGATGTCGGCAAAGGTTCTGCACAATCGCTGCGCCAGGAAGGTATGATCGTTCGGGTGACTGAAATCGACCCCATTTGTGCGATGCAGGCCTGTATGGATGGCTTTGAGTTAGTGTCGCCCTATATCAATGGCGATAACGACGGCACACTGGACTGCATCAACAAAGACCTGCTGGGCGGTACCGACCTGATCGTCACCACCACTGGTAACGTCAACGTCTGCGATAAAAACATGTTACAAAATCTGAAGAATGGTGCCGTAGTCTGCAATATCGGCCACTTTGACCATGAAATCGACACCGCCTATATGCGCCAGAACTGGGAGTGGGAAGAGGTCAAACCCCAGGTTCATTTGATTCACCGTAACAAAGAGGCGGGTGATCATTTGATTCTGCTATCGGAAGGGCGCTTGGTCAATCTGGGCAATGCCACCGGACATCCTTCGCGCATTATGGACGGCTCCTTTGCCAACCAGGTGTTGGCGCAAATCCATTTATATCAGCAGGCTTACGCCAGCCAGGATAGCGCCACGCAAGCACAACAGTTACGCGTTGAAGTACTGCCAAAACAGTTGGACGAAGAAGTCGCACGCCATATGGTGGCTGGCTTCGATGGCGTCATTACCAAAATGACTCAAAAACAGTCTGACTATATTAGCGTGCCTATCGATGGCCCCTACAAAACCGACAGCTATCGTTACTAAACTAACGTCAAAGAGAAATGCGTCATGACTCAAAAAATCTATAGCTGCGAGTTTTTCCCGCCCAAAAGTGCCCAGGGCGATGAGAACCTCAAGCTGACCTGGGAAAAACTGAGTAGTAAGCACCCGGCGTTCTTTTCTGTGACCTATGGCGCCGGTGGTTCGACCCGTGACAAAACCTTTGCCACCGTCAAGCGCATCAAGGATGCAGGGCTCGATGTGGCCCCGCACCTTTCCTTTGGCGGCGATAACAAAGAAGCGGTGATCGATTTATTACAGCTTTATCGTGATATGGGGATTAACCGTCTGGTGGCACTCAGAGGCGACCTGCCATCCGGAATGGGTGGCAGCCATTTAGTCTACGCCAGCGAATTGGTAGCCTTTATTCGCAAACATACCGGCGAGCACTTTCATATCGAGGTAGCCGCCTATCCAGAAATCCACCCGCAGGCACAGAGCTACGATAAAGATATTTTTTATCTGAAGAAAAAATTTGATGCCGGGGCCAATAGCGCAATCACTCAGTATTTCTATAATGCCGATGCCTATTTTTACTTTATTGAACGCTGCCAGGCGGCAGGCATTAACAAATCCATTGTGCCTGGCATTATGCCCATCACTAACTTCAGCAATTTGGCACGCTTTTCAGATACCTGCGGTGCAGAAATTCCCCGCTGGATTCGTAAACGCCTGCAATCCTATGCCGATGATTCCGCCAGTATTTTATCTTTTGGCATTGATGTCGTCACAGAGCTGTGCGAAAAGCTATTGGCAGGAGGGGCGCCTGGATTACATTTTTATACGATGAACAAAGCCGAGCAGGTTCTGGCTTTATGGGAAAATCTGCGCTTAGATCAGGCAGATTAACTTCATTCTTTAACTCTGTCAGTTAAACGATATGCGCATCCCTAGAGTTTTCGTTGACCAAACTTTAATCAGCAACGCCCAGATACTGCTTGGCCCTGAAGCGAGTCACTATCTTACACGGGTACTAAGGCTTTCTATCGACGCCAAGATTAGAGTTTTTAACGGCCAAGGTGGAGAGTATGAGGCTAAAATCCTACATTCTGACCGTCAAGGGGTAAATATTAAGCTGCTCACTTTTAGCCCGCCGAATAACAGCTCCCCGCTTGCCATACATCTTGGTATTGCGATATCACGCGGGGAAAGGATGGATTTCGTCGTACAAAAAGCCACTGAGCTTGGAGTTGCCGCTATAACACCCTTATTCAGTGAGCGTTGCGAGGTTAAACTTAAGAACGACAGGTTGGAGAAAAAACTGACACACTGGCAGAAGGTTTCTGCTAGCGCCTGCGAGCAGACTGGATTAAACCTGTTGCCAAAAATTTATCCGCCCAGTTCTTTTTACGATTGGATTAATCTCGCGGATGCAGATTTGAAACTAATTTTACAGCCAGCAAGTGAAAATCCACTTGAAACGACCGTACGACCAGCTTCGATTATTTTGCTCATTGGCCCAGAAGGTGGGTTTAGTAACGCTGAAATAGCACAAGCAATAAACGCACAGTTCTGCCCGTTACAATTGGGACCCCGCGTGCTGCGCACTGAAACCGCCCCCCTTGCTGCGCTGAGCATACTTCAGTACCAGTGGGGAGATCTCGCTTAGCCCACTCGTCTATGTAAGGAACTCTTATGCTGTATACCGGAGGCTGCCACTGTGGCGCCATTAAGTTTGAAGTAAATGCGCCAGCACAAGTGGAGGTCGAAGACTGTAATTGTTCAATCTGTAGTAAATCGGGATTTCTACACCTAATTGTACCCAAATCTGAGTTTCGCTTATTACAGGGTGCAGAGCAGTTGCAAACTTATCAGTTTAATACCGGTATAGCGAAACACTATTTCTGCGCAATTTGCGGCATCAAACCCTTCTATATTCCACGCTCCAACCCCGATGGCGTCGATGTTAACCTTCGCTGTTTGGATCATCAACCAGAGCACGTTACCTTGATTGCCTTTGATGGCCAGAACTGGGAACAGAATGCTGCCCAGCTAGCGCATAAAAGCAAAGAAAAATAGGCACTCACTTCTTCGCTAGCGGGCATAGCATTTAAGACGAATGGGGTATTAGTGTACGGCGCTGGAAGAGATGAGCTGCTCTTCAAGATATTCCAGGTTAGGGATTCGGACCGCATTCTCTTTTACCGAAACAGCCATCAACTCAGAGTCACTGAGCGTCTCATTAATAACCGTAAGATCATGCTCATATACCTTCACTGACTTCGGCTTGTTCTGTAACAACAACCCCCAGAAAGGTAGTTGTTCGTGCGTACCAGAACCTTTAACAACCGCTATGCAGGCATGCTCCGAATGTTTCCTGAGACTGCCGCCAGACAGGGTTTCAAACGAAATTACAGGAATACGCAAATTACGCCAATGCTTACGTCCTAATAACCAACGCTGTTTACTCGATTCCACGATCAATCCTGCCATGGGCGTTATTTCCGCCACCAAGGTATCGGGCAACAACAGGCTGCGATCCTGTAGTGGAAATATCAAACCGGGTACCGAGCTGTCTGTCATGCTTATATCCTTTTTTGTTTTCAGCATTTAACTGTCAATTTAATCAGCCTGAGCCACTTCACGCCGCTCAAAATCTGTTAATTCGGCGATGGCGTCGAGCAACTCCGATTCTTGAAAGGGTTTACCCATAAAACGGTTAACCCCAATTTCTAAGGCCCGCTCACGGTGTTTATCGCCGGTACGCGAGGTAATCATGACGATAGGTACATCCTGCAAACGCTCATCATGACGCATCAGCGAGGCCAATTCAAAACCGTCCATACGCGGCATTTCAATATCCAAAAGCATAATATCCGGCAATATATCCTGCAACTTCGTCATTGCTTCTAACCCATCTTTGGCAATCACCACATCCATGCCATGGCGCTCTAGCAGTCGGGATGCCACTTTTCGCACCGTTACGGAGTCATCAACCACCATGACCTGCAGATTCTCGGATACTGGCGTCAAGGCAGCACCGACAACCGGCATATCTCTGACTTCAGCGGCCATTGATCGTATCATGGCTGCCATATCCAGAATCAATACAACTCGCCCATCACCCAAAATTGTTGCCCCTGACATACCGGGAATAACACCTAACTGCGGCCCAAGCGGTTTCACCACAATTTCTCGGCTGCCGCTGACACTGTCGACCTGAACTGCCGCGGTATGTTCGGCTGTACGAATCAGTACCACCGGCAAGGGCATTGCCTGGTTTTGTAATTGATAACTGTTACCATGTCCTAGATATTCACCTAGATATTTCAGGTCGTAGCGCTGACCGGCGTATTCAAAATCGGGGCCATCCGGACGATAATATTCTTCCAATTCATAGGGCGAAACTCGCACGACGCCTTCAATAGTACTTAATGGCAGTGCGTATACTTCCTCCCCAATTGTCACCATCAAAGCACGATTAATAGAAACCGCAAACGGCACACGCACAAGGAAGCAGGTTCCCTTGTTTTTGGTAGAGTTGATTTCGATTGATCCGCCCATGAGCTTAATTTCATTGCTCACGACATCCATACCAACACCGCGACCAGATATTTGTGTCACTTGTTTTGCTGTACTGAAACCTGCCTGCATAATGAACTGCAGAATCTGATGATCGCTCAGATTGGAGTCCGCCGTCATTAAACCTCGCTCAATCGCTTTGGCTTTTACTGAGTCAACATCAATGCCAGCGCCATCATCTCGCAAGGTTAGCAGTATATCGCCACCATCTCGCGATAACTCCAGGCTGACGCGGCCAATTTCGGGCTTCCCTGCGGCAACCCGCTGACTGGGTAACTCGACACCATGGTCGACCGCATTTCTGAGCATATGTTCTAACGGAGCAGTCATATGTTCAAGCAGCGAACGGTCCATTTCAGTATCAATATTCTTAATCTGTAATTCAACTTTCTTGTTCAGTTCACTACTAACCTGACGTACAACTCGTTGTAACCGTGGCGCCATTCTGGCAAAAGGCACCATGTGCGTTTTCATCAAGCCTTCTTGCAGCTCGGTATTAATGCGCGACTGCTGCAACAGCAGCGTTTCTGTGTAGCGCGAACGATCATGCAAAGTATCCTTCAAATCAAACAAGTCAGACACGGACTCAACTAAGGAACGTGATAACTCCTGGATACGGCTATAGCGATCCATTTCCAGAGGGTCAAAGCCTTCATGCTCGGGACCTTCGCGCTCCTGGCCAAATAAAATTTGCGCTTCCGTTTCAATTTCCATCCGACGCAACTGCTCACGTAACCGCTCAATCGTTGATGCCATTTCCTCAATAGCGTAGCCAAAATTACTGACCT
Source organism: Pseudomonadales bacterium (assembly GCA_024234615.1). Lineage (NCBI taxonomy): Bacteria > Pseudomonadati > Pseudomonadota > Gammaproteobacteria > Pseudomonadales > Pseudomonadales bacterium. Next base: position 94,872 of record JACKNY010000001.1, on the reverse strand, counting down.
GCTGCTCTACCCGCGACCGAGATACGCTGGTTTCACCCGCCAAATCAACTAAGTGCTCGAGTAAAGCAGATGGTACACGTACCGTTTCATTCTTCGGTTTTTGCACAGCCGCCGACGCTTTATGATCGCTGGCGCTACTTTCTGGATAGGCGGACTCAGTTTTATCCGGGTATTGAGCCTCAATCTCTGCAACTTGAACCTCACCTGCGGCGGCAGACTTAGCCTCCTGATAACTGGACTCAATACGCTCTAACCACTCTGCTAAATCTGTTATGGTGGCTGGAATGGCCAAATCTTGAGGCTCTAAATTACCAACTAACTCGGCAAATAACTGGCATAAATCACCAATTTCATTCACCTCAGACGTATAAGCTGACTCCTGAATCTGTGTTAACAATTCAAAGGTTTTGCTGTGATCCGCATCTGACATTGCACCACGTGTTACTGCTGTCTGGATAGTCTCAGTAAGCAGGGCCAGCCAGTTGTCTGCAGCCATAAAGAACGCGTTTAATTGTTCACCATCCGCTTCAACGGTAGCACCTAAGGATGTATCAAATACAACTTTGCGCGGCTCTGAGCTTTTCGCAGCAGTGGGATCAAGTTGCTGGCGGTGAAATTCTTTAACCTTTTCAATCAATCCTGTTGCATCTCGACAAATAGCTCCTGATCGCAATTCCGAAACCATATCGGCCAAACGATCATCACACTCATGGGCAAGGTCAAACAGTTCAGCGGAGGCATTAATACGCCCAGCAATGACATCCTCATAAACCGACTCAAGCTCATGGCTGAGGTTACCTATGGCCGATACCCCTGCCATACGTGAGCTACCCTTCAGGGTGTGTAAGCCTCTTTGTAACTCATCAACAGCGGTTAAATCTTCAGTATTTTCAATCCAGCGCTGTTTCGCCTCGGCGGTAACCTCCATAATTTCATCTGCTTCGCTGAGGAAAATTTCAATCAATTCCTGATCAATCTCTTCATCCTGAGCAACCGCCACAGTCAGATTCTCAGGCTCCAGCTCGGTTACTTCTGATGCGTCTGAGATAGTATGGTGAGGCTCTATTTCCACCGGTTGAGGAGGTGTATCCTCTGGAGGTTTCTCGGCAAACGCTGCGTCTATTTCAGCTGGCGCTTCATTTGGCTTCATTTCCTGTAATTCGGTGAGCGCATTATCCAACTCTATGGCCCAACTTTCTGATACCACTAACTGCTGGCTGGCAGCAAGCTGATCAACCAAACCTACCAGCCCCTCATGGGCAGAGTTGAGCGCCGATATCATTTGCGGCGCCAGCTGTAATTTTAAACCGTCTATCGTGCGGTAGACATATTCCAGGGTCGCTAGCAACGTTTCAATCTCTGGCTGCTCGCAAACTTGTGCCGCTTCATTCAGACTGGAAACCTGCGCAACCAGTGTTTCGAACAATGTAGACCCTAGCGTCGGCTGCTCACGCCACTGCTCAAACTGCTCAGTAACCTCGCAGATCGGATCAATGTTATCGCGCAAGAATCTCAAGGCAGGTGATAACTCTTCCTCATTACCGGCACCCGATTTTTCTGCCAGATGGATACGTTCGAGCTGAAGATCGGCAATACGCCTAATCAAATCTTCCGCACCTACAATCTCAATTTCCTGTTGCGATGCTAACTGCTCAACAGCTCCCTTCATAAGGTTTTTGGCTTCATCCAGCAAAGTTACTGTTGCTTGGTCTGCCATCAAATGGTAAGCACCCAGTTCTTTCGCCAGCGTTTCACTCGCGGCGGCGATTTCAGCAATGGCATCCAAAGATGCCATGCGCGCACTGCCCTTGAGGGTATGTAACGCTCGGTATAATTCTTCAGTGAAGGTAATCGCTTGCCCTTCGGATTGGCGGTAGGATTCGATAAAGGCTTCAAGCACTGAAAGATGAGTCTTCGCCTCCTGACTAAAGATTTCATTGAGCGAAACCTCCGGTTCTTCTGCCTCGCTGTCATCCTCCATATTTTGAGGTTGCGCTTCCAGTTGCTCTATTTCGGTTGCGTTATCATTGACGTCGATTAACTGAACACCAAACTCAACACTATCCTCAAGGCTTGCTTCCACAGGATATTCGGCAATATCTTCAGAAGCTTCTTTCTCAACCTCAGATGGCGGGGCCACACTCAGCTCATCAGCTAGAACATCTGTAATTTCTTCCCGCTCAACTTCTGGTGTCGGCTCAATAACGGCTTCAACCACCTCTTCGCCAGCCACTAATCTGTCAGCTCTACTCATCAAGCCAGCAACATCGGTTTCCGGGTTTGTTCGCTCAATAAAATGCTGTAACAGGGCGGGCAACTCGGCACGCACGTCATCAACAAGCGTTAGAATGGGCTGATTAATAACCAGCGACTCTTCAATCAGATGATTAAGCAAGTTTTCAACAGACCACGCTAGCTCAGAAATCACCGACGCTTTAACCATACGTCCACTTCCTTTCAGTGTATGGAAAGCTCGACGTACCTCTGATAGTGAACCACTCTGGCTATGGTTGTCCGCATATAACGGCCAATGCTCATTAATGACGCCAATAACTTCTTCCGCTTCTTCTGCGAAAATCTCTAGTATTTCTTCATCAACCAGTTCTTCCTCATTCGCAAAGCCCGATTCAATCGCAACCTCTGGGGCGATGATATCTTCCTCAGGCTCTGTGGATTGCGTAGTAAGAACTGGTTCTGCTATCAGCTCATCATTAACCGGCAATTCGAACTTAATTTCTTCTTCATCACTGTCAAGATCAATGGCCTGTTCTTCATCAGACGAAGGCACCAGTTCACCCAACCCTTCGAGATCATCAAGCGTCGAATCAAGTTCAAATGTTATCTCATCCGAACTCTGGGCAACGGAGTCCTCCGGTGCGGCAGTTTCCAAAACTTCATCTTTGCTATTCGATTCAACAAAAGACTCCGATTGATCCCACTCATCTTCGCTGGTAATACCTTCACTTTGCTCAACGGGGTACCCCAACGATGCAATACGTGATTTTGCCACTTCCAAAATTTTCGCGTTAGAAGGTTTGTCTTCTGCCAACCCCTCCAAATAGTATTCCACTGTCGAGACCACTTCCGCCAAGGTATCCATCACATCGGCTTGCGGCTCTTTCATTAACGCTAATATATCGTCCTCAATATACTGAGCGACTGAGAAAACCAGTTGTGCAGCGGCTGACTGAGCAATCATAGAAAGGCCGCCATAGGCACTACGTAAAATGACCGGAACATTCTCTAATTTTTCAAAATCAGCATTACTGAGGACAAATTCCTGAATGTCATCTTTAGCCTGTTTCATATTAGACAGGCTTTCCAGAATCACTCTTTCTACCGCTTTATCTGCATAGGCGCTAATGCTGTCAACTTGTGAAGAGTTAGTCCTTTCAACGATACCATTCAGCTGAGATTCCACATACAAAAGGGCTTCAGCGATCCTAAGCAATTTTTCACTGGGTATTTCAGCCCCGCCATTAGAATGTTCAGCCAATACGTCCAACTGCTCTTGCACCACAACTTTTGGCTCTTCAAGATTCAGCATAACCAGTGTGCTGGCAATTTGCCGTAAACTTGGTTTTAATCCACCCAGATCAATATTTGTTTTAACTTCATTTCTCACATACAGATCAATGGTATCTTTGATGCGCTGCAACTCTTCCATCAGCGCTAACACTGCTGAATTCAGCGTATCCTTGTCGGGCCCAACAAATAATCTGGCATGGGGGTCCCTATCATCGCTCAGCTGGTAGCGGTCCAGATCATAAGTCTGTTTAATGATTTGAATCTGAGCGCTATCCAAAGTAGTTTTCGCGACATGGTAGAGCATACCCTTTAACAGATTTTCTTTTGGCTGTTGGTCTAATCCATTTTCACCCGCTTCAGCGAGTCGCTTTATTTCTTTATCAGTCGAACGCAGCAGCTCTATCACTTCAGTATTCAGCTCAATGGCACCGCCAATCATAGCTTCAATCATGGCACAGGAAATTTCCCACAACTGATTAATTCGCGAGCCGTTGCATTCTTGCTGTAACCGAGCCAGAACGTTCGACACTCTGACCAAATTGACTTTAACGTCTTCGTTACGAATCAAGCCGATTAATGCAAATTGAAAAATCTGGCGTAATTTGCTGATATTAGCCGCGCTGTGCTCTGCAAAATTCGTCTTTAACTCGGCAGACGCCAGTGGTCGTTGAGCACCCAGTTTGGGATCAAACATTGAGTACTCAAGAATTGGCTGGGTTCCTAAAACCTTATGGATATCATTGATCGCCTTCAACAGGAGTATTGGCGATTCCTCAACATCGGCTTTAACACGCGCCAAGTAAGGAGGCAAATGCACCATTGCCTGCGCGAGAGCGACATAGGCGTCATCACGATTTTTCACGGCGTCATTAAGCATACCGCTTAACAGAGATTCCATTTGCTCGGTCAGTAACACAGCACCAGATAAACCAACCATTTGCAAAGACCCGGCAACCTGATGCACCGCATCAAAGCAGCTTTTAAGCTGGGTTTTATAATCTCCATTACCAGACAGGCAGGCTTCCAAACTTTCCTGCGCCTGGAGCAATGTTTGCTCGATATCTGATTGAACCCATTCGAGATTCATAACATCATGGGACTCACCCATAGTGACTCCGTTCTTTTTAGCCGGGCCTTAGTTGTAAGAATAAGGCACAATTTAGAGATATTGGTGTTTTTTACCAAGATATTCTTGGTCATGCAGCAATAATTACCTTCGCAGCAAATGAAATCCGCGCCTTTAGGCTGCGGAAGCATTGCGACCCTCTTGATCACTTGTTTCCATTGTTTCATCATTTGCCAGCAAACCATCATCAATAGTCACTGCTTCATCTACATCCATTTCAGCTAACTCACCTAACTTAGGGTCGATCTCAAGATCATCATTCTGAGTCGACTCATCCTTGCTTGCCATTTGAGTTTCTGCAACTTCTTTCGTGACGGCAGAACTAGAGTCCTGTACTCGGGACTGGCCCCTTGGCTCATGCTCTTCATGCTGCTCAGTGGCTTCACTGTTAGGCAGTTTAAAGCCTGCAACTGAATCCAGCATTTCCTTAGCCATATCAGCCATATGCCCAATCGATGAGGCTGTCGCCAACGTACCGGATGAGGTTTGAGAAGTAATTTCCTGAATCACGTTCATTGACTTTGATATCTGGTTCGCTGCGGTGGATTGCTGTTTGGCCGCACCGGAAATTTCCTGAATTAATTTTGCCAAATCGTTGGATACTTCTTCGATTTCGCCCAAGGCAACACCGGCATCCTGAGCCAAACGCGCTCCTTGCACCACTTCTGCCGTGGTTTGCTCCATCGAAATAACCGCATCATTAGTATCGGCCTGAATAGTTTTTACCAAGACTTCAATCTGTTTAGTTGCCGCACCGGAACGTTCCGCCAAGCGCTGAACTTCATCCGCAACCACCGCAAATCCACGCCCTGCTTCACCCGCCATCGACGCCTGAATCGCTGCATTCAAAGACAGAATGTTAGTTTGGTCCGCAATGTCATCAATCAGCGAAATGATATCACCAATTTCCTGTGAGCTTTCACCCAACCGTTTGATCTGCTTAGATGTTTTTTGGATTTGCTCACGAATTTTATCCATACCGTTAATGGTGTTTTGCACCGCTGATGCACCTTTATTCGCGATCACAACCGAACGCTCAGCTACTTTAGAAGATTCGTCAGCACTGCCAGACACTGCGTCCATTGAACTGGCAATTTGATTGATAGAACCGGTCGCCGCAGTAATATCACGCGCCTGATTTGCTGAGGTTTCAGACAGATGCTGTGCCGTCGCTCTGGTTTTCTGTGCCGCCGAGGAAACCATTTTTGAGTTTTCGTTAATCGAAACGACCAGGCTACGTAACTGATCAATCGCATAATTGATTGAGTCGGCGATTGCGCCGGTAAAGTCTTCGGTTACCGTGGCGCTAATGGTGAGATCACCATCCGCCAAATCAGCAATTTCATCTAATAGACGTAAAATCGCTGTTTGATTACGCTCATTAGTTTCCGATTGTTCATTCAGTCGTTTACGGGTGTCACGATAGATAATAACCCCTAAAAGGCCAATGATGGCCAAGGCCAATATACCGCAGGCATAACCCATTAACGGCGATACGGTGCGCTCATTCGGTAGCACTTGAAAACGTTCAGCCAATGCCGAGGTTTTATTCAACAATTCTTTTGAGTTAGATGAAATAGTATTTGCCGCTTCGCGCACTTGAAACAATTCCGGTGAGGATTCGATGATACGATCCACACTATCGCGCACGACCTGGAATTGACCGCTGATATTTTCAAAAATCTTTAGTACTTTAGTATTTCTTACACGCTCCACATTTAGCGTTGGATCACCTTTTAACATACCCTCGTAGACACGGCTAAACTCCGTTGCATCCAATTCGAATGCGTCGGCGGCCAGTACTGCATTCTCACCACCTCTAAGAATAATATTTACATTCCGCACAATACGCTCTGCCAGCCATGACTGTCGCTGTGCAATGGCAATCTGGCTCGCTGATGTATTGTTCTCTAAGAGAATGGCAATCGCGTCATCATACTCCGTTTGCAATTGAGGAACGGTTTCACTCAGTGCTTCAGCCACTTGGTGTAGCGCAAGTACGGATTCTTTACTCGCCAGAATTTGTTTGGCATCAACCTGTACCTGCTCCCATACCGCTTGCACAGAACCCATATCGCTTTTAACCTGAACGGGACTGCTGGGCATACCCTCGCTAGGATCACCTTGCTTTAAATACCCCCAGCGCCGCTCAAACTCTTCTGTCGCTTTTGCCAGCCCTGCAAAAGCTTCAGCCTTACCGGAAGCCGCTTCATTGGCATTTTTGGCAATCTCTTGGGAAAGCACGCGCAACTCGCCAGCGTGGCGAATATATTGTTTATCAAAACCACCTTCCGTGCTGGTAATAACCAGAATGGTGATAAAACCAGCAATCGCGAAGACCAATAACACCATGAGGCCTAGTATTAACCGGTTGCTTCCAGCCCCAGTGTTCACATTTGATACTTTCATCCTTTTAAACTCCCAAGCGAAATTGGATATTTAACTCTTTCAATTCAATTTAGTTTCACGCCAGCCTAAAATGGACTATACGGCGACCTGTAAAAACTCCGGCGCTTGAACTAATTTGGATAAACTAAATATAGTCCAATGACGCCCATCTTGCTCAAAACCACCTGCCACATAGGGCTTATAGAGTTCGTTAATTGTGACTTTATCAACCTTGGTCGCCGCATTTAAACTCTGTATACCAAGTACTTCTTCAACAATCACGCCCGTGTATAAATCATTATATTTAATCGTTAAAACACGACATTTCTTTGACGATACACTGGACTTACTACCAAAAAATACACCTAGGTCAATTACCGATAACAAACGGCCCCGCACATTTGCAACCCCTGTCACCCAAGGTTTTACCCCAGGGAAGCGGGTGCAACTCGGCATATAAAGCACCTCATCTACCTCCGCCATTGGCGTGATAAACCGAGTACCTGCTAATTGAAAACCAACTCCCCTCCACTGCCCTTCAGTATCATTTTGAACGGGTAGATCAACCGCTCTTTGTCTTCCCTGTTGCGCCATTTTTTGGAATAGCTGAAACGGCGTCGATATATTCAATTGCGTCATGTTCGTCACTTGCTCCGACATGGATTATTTCGTGAAGCTACCGCAGCTTAGGCCACAATTACATTTTTGATGGTCGTCAACAGCAGCGCTTCGTTAATAGGCTTGACCAAGTACCCCTTAGCGCCTTGACGCGCTCCCCAAACCCGGTCAGTTTCTTGATCTTTAGTGGTCACGATAATAACGGGGATATGCGAGGTGTTATTACCTTTTGATAATTGTCGGGTTGCCTGAAAACCATTCAAGCCGGGCATAACGATGTCCATCAAGACAACATCGGGTTGTTCCTTTTGTGCCATAGCGACACCATCAGCGCCATTTTCAGCCGTTAATACCTCATGTCCGTTTTGCCGCAAAATTGACGCAAAGGCATGGGTTTCGGTGGGAGAATCATCAACAATAAGTACTCGAGTCATAGCTTCACCTTAAATTTATTTTATCCGTTTTTATCTGCGGCTTTAGGCCTGCTGTTCCATCCTGGAAGGCTGTGCGTGCTGACTAATGGCACCGAGCAACTCTTCTTTGCTGAATGGTTTAGTAAGATATTGGTCAGAACCAACAATACGTCCTTTTGCTTTATCGAAAAGGCCGTCTTTACTTGATAACATGATCACCGGCGTTGATTTGTAATGTACGTTGTTCTTAATCAGTGCACAGGCTTGATAACCATCCAAGCGCGGCATCATAATATCGACGAAGATGATATCAGGCTTACCATCCACAATCTTCGCCAACGCATCAAAACCATCAATAGCTGTTATCACCTCACAACCAGCTTTCTTTAGCAAGGTTTCAGCGGTACGCCGAATCGTCTTGCTATCATCCACCACCATGACCGTTAAGCCATCGAATTGCTCGTTCATTTATCCGACCTCAATCAGCTACTATTAATACCTTTCCTCTTATAAGATAGCCAATACTTGCGATCTGTCCAGGTAATAGATCGAGTCATGTCGATTCGCTTCGCCAAAAACCCGTTGCCAATCCGACACCGCTGACCGAAGAGTCTGGCCACATAACGTACATTATGGCGTTCAAGACATATCAACCTAATCGCTCAACTCTTTAAGCCACTTAAACGCATTGATTGTTTCAATCATCTCGCATTAGTCGATACAATGGCTCTTTCAGCGTAATTTTAAGGGCAATGGATGACAATAGAACTAGGCGTAGTGATGGACCCGATTGGAGCCATTAACTACAAAAAAGACAGCACTCTCGCCATGTTATTGGCGGCAAAAAAGCGTGGCTGGAAGATTAACTACATGGAGCAAAAGGATTTATTCCTGGCTGATGGCGTCGCCATGGCAAGAATGTGCGAATTAAAAGTATTCGCCGACCCAAAACATTGGTTTGATCTAGGCGAAGCACAGGATAAACCACTGACGGCACTAAACGTAATCATAATGCGCAAGGATCCCCCCTTTGACAATGAGTTTCTCTATACAACCCAGATGCTTGAATACGCCGAAAAAAATGGCGTTTTAGTGGTTAACCGCCCACAAAGTTTGCGCGACTTTAATGAAAAACTCTTTGCCACCCAATTTCCACAGTGCTGTCCTCCACTTTTAGTCAGTCGAGACACTCAGCGCCTTAAAGCCTTCCACGCCCAACAGCGTGATGTCATTTTTAAGCCTTTGGATGGCATGGGAGGAATGAGCATATTCCGTGTACAGCAAAATGACCCCAATATTAATGTGATCTTGGAAACCCTTACTCAGCATGGCCAACGCCAAATTATGGCGCAGAAATTTATCCCGGAAATAGTCAATGGCGATAAGCGCATTCTGGTTATTGATGGTGAGCCGGTACCTTACGCCTTGGCACGAATACCTCTGGCGGGAGAAAACCGCGGCAACCTGGCAGCAGGAGGTACCGGGCAAGCATTAGCACTCAACGAACGAGACCGCTGGATATGTGCGCAAGTCGCGCCTACACTAAAGGCCACCGGCCTACTTTTTGTTGGTTTAGATGTGATCGGCGATTATTTAACGGAAATTAATGTGACAAGCCCTACCTGCATTCGCGAACTGGATAAGGCTTACTCGCTTGATATTGCTGGAAGCCTGATGGATTGCATCAGCGCAAAACTGGCCGGAGTTTAAGCAATAATCTGTGTTTATTCATCCATGTTTAAGAGATATTTAATTTAGCCCTTTCACTATGACGACGGCTACAGCAAATTCAGCTCCCAACGGCTACTTTAGCCCCAATATTCAGAGCGGCGATCGTCTTTGTTTTACTGTTTTTGTCGCGTTGGCCGTTCATGCTTCTATCATCCTGGGAATTGGCTTCGACTTTTATATTAATCGCAATCAAGCACCCGTGATTGAAGTGACACTAGCCCATAACCCAGACACAAAACCACCGAAGAAAGCCGATTACATGGCGCAGGAAAACCAGCTCGGCGGTGGTGAATTGGAGGAAAAAGCGCTACCGAGTATTCTTGAGCCAACTGAGTACATCGAGCATGAAATTAATGAAGTTTCCGAGCAAACACCTCCTACAGCTGTTTCGGCGGAGGTAAAACAACAAATTACTCAGATTTCGACCATAAACGAATCAACACAAAAAGTGGTTGATCTAGAGCAGCAAGAAGCCAAAACCGAGGCGCTGGAAGACCTAACGCAAGAAATATCGCTATTGGAACGCAGTCTTGAGCTTGCCAGCCTAGATGCGAAATTGGATATCAGAGAACAGCTACAAACTAAAAATACACGCATCCGCCGAGTCAGTTCCGTATCCTCTCTAAAAACCGCCGATGCCTACTATGTGAAGCAATGGATAAAAAAAATTCATCGCGTTGGCCGCCTTAATTATCCAGAAGAAGCCCGTCGCAGAAATATCTACGGTGATTTACGCGTAGCAGTAGCACTATTGCCAAATGGACATATTAAGGATATTCGTGTGCTGCGTTCATCCGGCCATAAAGTTCTTGATGACGCGGCAATTCGTATCGTACGTTTGGCTGAGCCCTTTGCCCCCTTCCCCGATGAGCTCAAGCGTGAATACGATGAACTGGAAATAACCAGAACCTGGTTATTCAGCAAAGACGGCCATACCCCGGTACTCTAGGATATCCCCGATCAATTCACCTACACTCAACGCTCCCGTAAGCATTGTGGGGTTTTAAGTCGTTTTCAACACCATATCCTCCGCCGCACCTTCTTCGATAAGCTTCCAGACAGATACAACCATCAACCGAAAACAGGACGAATGTAGGAGCACCATCGCATTAGTATGTTTTTTATAACTTGGCAAACAAGCAGTATCCTGTAATAGGCTGCTAAATAGGTGCTTGATTTTTACGCTAATCACCCTCATATTTGAAACATGAGAAAAAGTGCCCCACACTCACTGAAGAACCAATTCCTTATCGCAATGCCGCATATGGGTGGGTCTGGCTTTGCCAGCACAGTAACCTATATCTGCGAACATGACGAGCTTGGCGCAATGGGGCTCGTCATCAATCGCCCCACAGGAATTGCCTTGTCTGAAATTTTTAACCAGTTGAATATCAACTCCGATGATAGCCTCCACGCCATCGACCCTATCTACGCGGGCGGCCCTGTGCAAACAGATCGGGGGTTCATCCTACACTCAAGCAATAAAAAATGGGACTCCACTTTATTTATCACCGACGAAATCTGCCTGACAACCTCGAAGGATATTTTGGCTTCGATTGCTAAAGATGATGGCCCTGAAGAATGCTTAGTGGCCTTAGGCTATGCCGGTTGGGGCGCGGGACAACTTGAACAGGAAATTATCAATAATTACTGGCTAACGGCGCCTGCCAATTCTGAAATTATTTTTCACACCCCTTACGAGAAACGATTAGATGCCGCCGCGCATATACTCGGCATCAGTTTAGAACAGATTAGCCCTCAAACCGGGCACGCCTAACAGGAACGCCACCGTCATTGAGTACCGATAAAATCTCACAGCAACCGCGTCGTATTTTGGCCTTTGATTTTGGCACAAAACGGATTGGAGTAGCTATCGGGCAAGAAGTAACTGGCACCGCAACACCATTAGCAGCACTTTCAGCAAAAGATGGCATTCCAGATTGGCAGCTGCTAACCTCACTGATTAAACAATGGCAACCAGATGCCTTTGTCGTCGGTATTCCCTTGAACATGGACGACAGTAGCAGTGAGATGGCTGTGCGCGCCAGAAAATTTTGTCATCGACTACATGGACGTTATCACAAACCAAGCTATGGTATGGACGAACGCCTTTCTACCTTTGCCGCCAAGTCAGAACTCGCGAGCGAGGCTGCAGCAACATATAACATTACCAGTGTCGATAGCTTGGCCGCAAAGCTGATTTTGGAGAGCTGGTTCCAGCAACAAACTATTGTAAAGGAGAGTTGACATGGCGCTCATCCCAGTCAGTCAATTATTGGCAGGTATTCAACAGCAACTACTCGACCATATGTCGGCCAAATCTATTACCAACCCGTTAATCATAGGTATTCATACCGGTGGTGTATGGCTAGCACAACGAATACATGATGCTCTTACCCAAATCCACAAGGTGAACGATCCCCTCGGCACCCTGGATATTTCATTTTATCGCGATGATTTCACTCAGGCGGGTTTGAACCCTAACGTAAAGCCTTCAACATTGCCTGCTTCAACGGAAGGGCGCCATATTATCCTCATCGATGATGTGCTGATGACAGGACGTACTATTCGCGCTGCGTTAAACGTATTATTTGAGTACGGCCGACCAGCTAGCATCACATTAGTGGCATTAGTCGATCTCAACGCACGCGAACTACCTATCAAAGCAGATATTGTTGGGCAAGTCTTAGATTTACCGTCAAATCAACGCGTAAAACTTTATGGTCCTGAGAATTTAAGTCTGAAAATCAAGTCATTGGAGCAGGAAAGCACTTAGGAAAACCTTGATTAATTGGTCTGCAGCAAAGGCTTTTTTAATCACGAAAATATTTATAATATGTTTTCGCAATCCGCTGAAAATTGTTTAAACTACGCGACCTATGGGGCCTATTGCCGAATCACCACAAATTCAGCTTACCGACAGCGGTCAACTCCGCCATTTTCTCACTATTGAAGGCTTACCCGCCTCGCTTCTAACCGAAATTCTTGATACTGCCGATTCCTTTATTAGCATGGAACAGCAGTCTGTCAAAAAGGTACCGTTGCTACGCGGAAAAACCGTTGTTAATTTATTTTTTGAGCCTAGCACCCGCACCCGCACCACCTTTGAACTTGCTGCCAAACGCCTATCTGCGGACGTCCTCAATTTAAACATTAGCACCTCCGCCACCACCAAAGGCGAATCGTTGCTCGACACCCTAAAAAACCTCGAAGCCATGGCAAGCGATATGTTTATCGTTCGCCACGCGCTGAGTGGTGCGCCGCATTTCATTGCGGAACAAGTCACTCCGGAAATAGCTATTATCAACGCTGGCGACGGACGTCATGCACATCCTACTCAAGCAATGCTCGACATGCTCACCATTCGCCGCCACAAAGGTGAGTTTGAGCAACTGAGTGTTGCCATCGTCGGAGATATTCTGCATTCCCGTGTAGCGCGCTCGCAAATACACGCGCTGAACATATTAGGTGTGCCCGACATTCGTGTCATTGCTCCCAACACGCTCTTACCCTTCGATGTTGAATCGCTCGGAGTCAAGCTTTACAGCCGTATGGTCGATGGGCTGGCAGGTGTTGATGTAGTCATTATGCTGCGTTTACAGAATGAGCGCATGCAGGGAGCCCTGTTGCCGAGTCAGCACGAATTTTATCGGCTTTATGGCTTGACCAAGGACAAACTAAAATACGCGCACCCGGAAGCTATCGTCATGCATCCCGGCCCAATTAATCGCGGCGTGGAGATCGAATCGGAAGTTGCGGATAGTGCACAATCCGTCATTCTCAATCAAGTCAGTTACGGCATTGCGGTGAGAATGGCGGTAATGTCGATGGCAATGAGCGGTCAAACCACCCAGAATCAAGCCCGCAATGAAGCGTTGAATGAGCTGCAAAATCTTGCGCCACAGCTCTCAGGCGAGACCTCAAGATGAACCTTCTGATTAAGGGTGGGCATTTAATTGATCCCGCCAATGAAATAGACACCGTCTCCGATATTTATATCGCCGACGGCAAGGTCACCGCGCTGGGGGAAGCAGCTCAATCCTTTACCGCAGACACCCAGATTAACGCGGCTGGTTTAATCGTATGTCCCGGTTTTATTGACCTATTTGCCAGCATACCCGAGCCCGGTTTTGAACATAAAGGAACCATCACAACAGAAACACGAGCCGCCGCCGCAGGAGGGGTTACTACGCTCTGCTGCCCACCAAACACATCGCCAGTCATCGACTCCCCCTCCGTCGCCACGCTGATTCAAGAACTAGCTCGCCAGGTTCGTTGCTGTCGTGTCAAACCCATTGGCGCAATCACCAATGGGCTTAAAGGCACACAGTTAAGCGAAATTTACGCACTCAAGGAAGCAGGCTGTATCGGCATCACCAATATGCGACAGCCCTTCGCGGACAATGCCGTATTATTGCGCTGTTTAGAGTACGCCGCGACCCACCAAATGACTGTATTTTTCAGCTCTACAGATATCGCGCTGGAGCAAGGTGGCTGTGTTCACAGTGGCTCTTATAGTACGCGCTTGGGCTTAGCGGGCATCCCAGAAACGGCGGAGACCGTTGCTCTGGTACGCGATCTATTATTGGTCGAACAATCTGGAGTAAGGGCACACTTTGGCCAGCTTTCAACTGCTCGCTCGGTCGAGCTAATAGCAACCGCTCAGGCTAGAGGCATACCGGTGACGGCAGATGTAAGCATCCAGCATTTAATCGCCACCGAGGAAGATATACATGATTTTAATGCCCTCTATCATGTGCAACCACCGTTCAGAGCGAAATCGGATCGAGATGCACTCAGGCAAGGCGTGAAAGAAGGCGTCATCAGTGCCATTTGCTCCTATCATCAACCCCACGAAATAGCGGCGAAAATGGCTCCGTTCGCGGATACTGCACCTGGCATTTCCACTATTGAAACCCTGCTTCCTTTGGCGTTACAACTGGTTCAGGAAAATCTTCTCGACCTGCCGGAATTAATTCAGAGACTGACGATTGGTCCTGCCACAGCAGCTAATATTGGAAGTGGTAGTTTGGCTGTGGGCGAAACAGCGGATATCTGTATTTTTAATCCAACTGAGCGTTGGCAAGTGCAAGCAAAGACCTTATTTTCACGGGGACACAATACACCGTTGCTGAATAATGAGGTGAGCGGAAGGGTCTGTTTCACCCTTCTTGCTGGGGAAAGAGTGCACCAGGCTCAACGCTGAAACGGCTTGCCTTTCTCCCCTTGAAGCGTAAATTTATCTGCGGCATTCATGGCATCTTGCACGTGGGTTTCTGAATCTAATTTGATCATCAAGCGTAAGTCATTCATTGAGTCAGCATGCTTTAACGCCGCTTCGTAAGTAATATCACCATTCTTAAAGGCTTTGAATAACCCTTGATCAAAGGTTTGCATACCAATTTCCGTTGACCGCCCCATAATTTCTTTCAGTAAATGCACTTCCCCTTTGCGGATGATATCCGCCACGATGGGCGTATTAATCAGCACTTCCACTACCACCGCGCGCCCCTTACCATCTGGTTTGGGAATTAGTTGCTGCGCCACAATTGCTTTCAAGTTTAGGGATAAATCCATCCAAATTTGTGGATGTCGGTCGGCGGGGAAGAAGTTAAGAATACGTCCAAAGGCCTGGTTGGCGTTATTCGCGTGCAGTGTTGCTAAACACAGGTGGCCGGTGTCGGCAAAGATAATAGACTGCTCCATCGTCTCTCGGGTTCGAATTTCACCTACCAGAATCACATCAGGAGCCTGTCGTAAGGTATTGCGCAACGCAACTTCAAAGCTTTCCGTATCAATGCCCACTTCTCGTTGCGTGACAATACAGTTTTTATGCTGATGAACATACTCAATCGGGTCTTCAATACTGATAATATGCCCATTCGCATTATTATTACGGTACCCAACCATGGAAGCTAAAGACGTTGATTTACCAGTACCGGTTGCACCAACAAACAGCACCAAGCCTCGCTTAGTCATTGCCAACTCATCAATTACCTCCGGCAGCCCCAGCTCAGAGGATATTGGAATTCGCGTTTCTATTCGCCGCAACACCATGCCCACCAAGTTACGCTGATAAAAGGCACTGACACGGAAACGGCCTACGCCACGGGCACTAATCGCAAAGTTACATTCATGACTCACCATGAATTCTTTACGTTGCGCTTCATTCATTGCGCCCAGCACTGTTTCACGTGCTTTTTCCGGACTCATCGGTTCGCTACTTAAATGCGAAATCACACCGTCAACCTTAATACTGGCTGGAACACCGGCGGTAATAAAAAGGTCCGATGCCTTTTTATCCACCATTATTTTCAACATCATATTCAGGTCCACAAGGTCACTCCTTTAGCTGCTCGAAGAAGGCTTTTGCTTTCAATAATTTAAATTATCGAGCAAAGCTGTCTGGGTTGGACGCTTTTTCCCGCGCCGACTCCATAGTAATGAGTCCCTTCGCCAGCATCTCTTTTAAGGTCTGATCGAGCGTCACCATACCATGCGCAGAGCCCGTTTGGATTGCCGAATACATTTGCGCAATTTTATCCTCTCGAATGAGGTTTCGGATCGCCGGGGTAGAAATCATAATTTCATGAGCCGCAACCCGTCCGCCGCCACATTTTTTTAACAATGTCTGAGAGATAACACCCTGTAGTGATTCCGACAACATGGAGCGCACCATCGATTTTTCTTCACCGGGAAACACGTCAATAATCCGGTCTATCGTTTTGGCAGCTGAGGTCGTATGTAAGGTACCGAATACCAGGTGTCCCGTTTCAGCGGCAGTTAAGGCTAACCGAATGGTTTCTAAATCCCGCATTTCACCAACCAGTATCACATCAGGGTCTTCCCGCAAGGCAGATCGCAAGGCTTCGCTGAAACCATAGGTATCACGATGCACTTCACGCTGGTTGACGAGACATTTTTTGCTTTCATGGACAAATTCAATTGGATCTTCGATAGTCAGCACGTGGTCATAGCGAACGTTATTGACATGATCAATCATCGCCGCCAGCGTAGTACTTTTACCCGAACCCGTTGGCCCAGTCACTAACACCAGCCCTCTGGGCAAGGTCGCCAGTCGCGTAAAGACCTTACCTAGCCCCAAATCTTCCATCGTCAGCACTTTGGAAGGGATCGTCCGAAATACCGCACCTGCGCCACGGTTATGGTTAAAGGCATTTACCCGAAAACGCGCCACACCCGG
Organism: Pseudomonadales bacterium; assembly: GCA_024234615.1. Classification (NCBI taxonomy): domain Bacteria; kingdom Pseudomonadati; phylum Pseudomonadota; class Gammaproteobacteria; order Pseudomonadales; species Pseudomonadales bacterium. Next base: position 77,864 of record JACKNY010000001.1, on the reverse strand, counting down.
CACTTCAAAAGAGAAATCCGTTTCCAGATATTCCTCAAAATCCTTACGCTGTTTATCGTTCATGATATCGTAGATCAGCGCATGCACTTCCTTATGTTCCATCGCAGGGACATTAACCCGACGGACATCCCCATCAACACGAATCATTGGCGGCACACCGGCCGACAAATGTAAGTCAGACGCATTTTGTTTTACGGTAAACGAAAGTAGTTCCGTAATATCCATAGGACTTCATCACCATTCAATTATTTTGTAATTAATGTTAGCCTTTCAAGCCAACTTTATATACGCACTTTGCAGCCAATTTCAGCAAACAGGTCGTCATGCAAAACCCTATTGCCCATAATATCATTCAATTGCGCGCTCGCATCAGCACAGCAGAAAAAAAATTCAACCGTACACCGGGTATAGTACAGCTTATCGCAGTTAGCAAGACGAGAGGCGCAAATGAGCTAAGAAAGGCGGCTCAAACAGGCATCAAAGATTTCGGTGAAAATTATCTACAAGAGGCGCTCGAAAAACAAAAGGCGCTGACGGACCTCGGCATTACTTGGCATTTCATCGGACCAGTCCAATCCAATAAAACAGCGGAAATTGCCGCTCATTTTGACTGGGTTCATAGTGTTGACCGGCTCAAAGTCGCGCGTCGACTTGACGAACAACGACCTCAGCATTTACTCCCACTCAATATCTGCCTGCAAGTTAATATCAGCAACGAAGACACAAAGTCGGGCGTTAAGCTAGAAGACCTTGATCAATTGGCTGCACAAGTTTCGCTTTTACCCCGTTTAAAACTGCGCGGATTAATGGCAATACCTGCTCCGGACCGATCAGAATCAGAGCTGCGAGCCGATTTCTCCGCCATACAAAAAGCGCTGTCTCGGTTAAACAATCAAGGATTTAATCTGGATACTCTATCGATGGGGATGACAAATGATTTAGAATGCGCGATTGCCGAAGGCGCTACTATGGTGCGTATCGGCACTGCTATTTTTGGTTCCCGCAATTAGGATTGTCATATGCCGCTTGCATTGCAGAATGAAACCGCAAAATTAACCTTTATTGGTGCTGGCAATATGGCCAGTTGTATTATCGGTGGACTGATCAGCAATGGTTTTCCAACCAACCTCATTTGCGCTTCAGACCCAAACGAAAGCGCACTAAAAAAGCTCTCAGATCAGCATGGTATCCATATCAGCCGCAACAACGCCACAGCAATTGCCGAGGCCGACGCTATTATCCTGGCGGTCAAACCGCAGATCATGCAGCCAGTGTTAACTAATATCGCGACAGATATTCAAGGCAAACAGCCATTGATTATCTCTATCGCCGCTGGCATCACCATCAATAACATTCAACGCTGGCTGGCATCGAATCTACCCATTGTCCGCACCATGCCAAACACACCGGCATTAGTGCAAACTGGAGCGACGGGCTTATACGCCAATGCCAAGGTGAACAGCATTCAGAAGGCACTTGCGGTAATGATTTTTGAGTCCATCGGCATTGCCGTTTGGTTCGATAATGAAACCGATATGGATCGAGTGGTTGCGCTATCGGGCAGCGGCCCCGCTTACTTTTTTCTCGTCATGGAAGCGATAGAGAAAGCCGGTATTGAGCTTGGATTAACTCCTGAGGTGGCGCGCAAGCTAACGCTACAAACCGCTCTCGGTTCTGCCAAGCTAGCGCTGACGGAAAACCTGGACCCCGCCGAACTTCGACGCCGGGTCACTTCGCCGGGCGGCACTACCGAAGCTGCAATTCATGAATTGCAGGAGGGCGGGATGGTGCAGCTTTTTGCGAAAGCTATTCAAGCCGCAGCCACTCGCAGCAAAGAACTGGCGGGCTGAGTGTTAGCCACTACACTTATGAAACCTGAGGAGAGCAGTCGAGTGGCGACTGACTCAAATTATAAATTTCAATCATTCAACAAGGAATATTCCTAGTGGATTCACTTGTCGGCGCAGCCATTTTTCTTATCAAAACACTATTTAGTCTTTACCTCTTAGCCATTTTGTTACGCTTTTTACTGCAAATTGCGCGTGCGGATTTTTATAATCCGTTGTCTCAAGCCATTGTCAAGATCACCGACCCAGCACTGCGGCCTTTACGTCGAATAATCCCAGGTATTGGCGGAATTGATCTGTCCTCGCTAACCCTTGCGCTAATCGTCCAAGTCGCGGCAATTTGCCTAGTGTTTTTACTGCTTGGTCAAAGCGTACCTAATTTTTTATTAGTACTGTCCTGGGCCTTTGTTGGCCTTGCTGCCACCATTTTGAATATCTACTTCTTTGCGCTGATTATCGTCATCGTTTTAAGCTGGGTTGCGCCGCAGAGCTACAGCCCCGGCGCAGCACTAGTACAACAACTTACTGATCCGATCATGCGCCCCGCGCGCAATCTTATACCGCCAATCGGTGGTTTGGATCTATCGCCCATTTTCATCTTCATTGCCATTAAACTGATCGAACATCTGGTTATTGATCAACTTGCTCTCGTCTTAGGTATTCCGCGACAGCTCATTCTCGGCCTATGACGTTCCCTAAAGATTGAATTTACCGCGCATGCTCATTAGACTGCGCGTTCAGTCCTGATAAAAATACGCATGCCAAAAAACTTTCCCGCCAATTCTGTGGGTCTCGTCAAACCACAAATGATGCAGTTCAACGAAGCACTGACGCTGGCGTGTGGCCGCGAGTTAACTAACTACCAACTGGCCTACGAAACTTATGGCGAACTCAATGCAGATCGTTCTAATGCGGTATTGATATGCCATGCCCTCAGCAGTAACCATCACGCCGCAGGTTATCATGAAGGTGATGAAAAACCCGGCTGGTGGGATGCCTGTATCGGCCCCGGAAAACCCATCGATACGCGTCGTTTTTTCGTGGTTTGCGCCAACAATATTGGCGGCTGTCATGGTAGCACTGGTCCAAGCAGCATCAACCCGGCGACCGGCAAAACCTGGGGGCCGAATTTTCCACCCTTGCGTGCACGCGATTGGGTGCACGCGCAGGCAAGGCTCGGTGACAACTTAGATATCAGTCAATGGGCCGCCATCGTTGGCGGTAGTTTAGGCGGTATGCAGGCGATGCGCTGGTCATTGGAATACCCTGACAAGCTAAGACACTGTGTGGTGATCGCCTCAGCGATGAAACTTTCGGCCCAGAATATTGCCTTCAACGAAATTGCCCGTAACGCCATTCGTTCTGACCCGGACTTTCATGCGGGCAACTATGCCGAGCACAATACTATCCCCAAACGCGGTCTAACACTCGCGCGCATGATTGGCCATGTGACCTATCTATCAGATGATTTGATGGGGAAAAAATTTGGCCGCGAATTACGGAGTGGTGATTTTCAGCAGGGCAGCTACAATGCTGTCGAATTTGAGGTGGAAAGCTATCTGCATTATCAAGGGGATAAGTTTTCCGAAGTATTCGATGCCAATACTTATATTCTGATTACCCGCATTCTCGATTATTTTGACTTGGCACGGGAATACGAAGACGATCCCGTCAAGGCTTTCAGCCAAGCACTTTGTAAATTCCTAGTGGTTTCTTTCACCACGGATTGGCGCTTTGCGCCGGAGCGATCACGCGAGATTACCGACGCGTTGATCGCAGCTGGCAAAGATGTTTGCTATGCGGAAGTCGACGCCCCTCAGGGCCATGACGCCTTCTTGTTGCCCATTGATCGTTACCTCTCTCTACTCGGCGCCTATATGCAACGCGTTGCCGACGAGGTATCCGCATGAGTAACAGGCTACGCAATGATTTAAGTATTATTCAAAACTGGGTATCGCCGGAAAGCCGAGTATTAGACCTTGGCTGTGGCGATGGCGCCTTGCTAAAGCTTTTGATGGAAAACAAAAAGGTTCTAGGTTACGGACTCGAAATCGATGCCGAGCAAATTACCGAATGTATTCGTAAGGGCGTCAATGTGATAGAGCAGGATCTCAACAGCGGCCTCAGCAATTTTAAAAATAATAGTTTTGATACCGTGATTATGACGCAAGCGTTGCAAGCAATGCATCGTCCGGACCTGGTGTTGGACGAGATGCTACGCGTCGGCAAAGAATGTATCGTTACTTTTCCGAATTTTGCCAACTGGCATGCTCGGCTCTATCTGGCGCTGCGCGGTCGTATGCCAGTGACCAAACAGCTTGCCTATCAGTGGTACGACACGCCTAATATTCACTTTTGTACGGTCAAGGATTTTGAGGTTCTGTGTGACGAAAAGAATATCTGCATCCTGGACAGACAGGTGGTTGCTCAGCGATTCCCTGACCGCTTGCTAAAAGACCTCGCCCCCAACAGCTTTGCGGAAACCGCAATCTATCACCTGAGTAAAAACCACTAATATGAAGATTGTGCTGGCCAGCTCTAACCTGGGCAAACTTAAAGAAATTCAGCAAGTATTGGCACCGTTAAACTTGACACTTATCCCTCAGTCAGAATTTGTGCAGGAAGAGGTAGAGGAAACCGGTCTAACCTTTATTGAAAATGCCATTATCAAAGCCCGCCATGCGGCTAAGATGTCAGGGTTACCCGCCCTCGCTGACGATTCAGGCCTTGCCGTGGACGCACTAAATGGTGCGCCTGGAATATACTCTTCACGCTACTCAGGACTCGAGGCCAACGATACAAAGAATAACGAAAAACTATTGCGCGAATTAGAAAAAGTACCCGGCGCCCCAAGAACCGCACAATTTCATTGTGCTTTGGTCTATATGCGTCATGCGCAAGACCCTTCGCCACTGATTGCGCAGGGCGTTTGGAAAGGCGAGATTCTTCAGCAACCGCGGGGCGCCAACGGCTTTGGTTACGACCCTTTATTCTTCTGTCCTAAATTGAAACTAACCTCTGCCGAACTACTCCCAGAAACTAAAAATAAAGTCAGCCATAGAGCGAAGGCTCTCGCTCTGCTAGTTACGCAGTTGCAAAATGCCGCCAACGTTTAAACAGTTACCGCCCTTAAGCCTTTACATACATATCCCCTGGTGTATCAAAAAATGTCCCTACTGCGACTTTAATTCGCACGCAATCACCGGCGATTTACCTGAACAAGCCTATATCGCCGCCTTACTTGCAGACCTTGATCGGGAGATCAAATATGTACAAGGCCGGCCACTAGAATCGATTTTCTTTGGCGGCGGCACGCCCAGCCTGCTTTCGGTGACTGGCATAGATACGATATTACGCGGCGTGGCTCAACGGATTAATTTTTCCGACCGTATTGAAATCACCCTGGAAGCCAACCCTGGCACTTTTGAACGGGATAAATTTGCTGGGTTTCGACAAGCCGGTATTAATCGCCTATCAGTAGGGGTGCAAAGTTTCAACCCAACCCACCTGAAGCAGCTAGGCAGAATTCATAGCGCCGAAGAAGCGATTCAGGCCATTGTCCAAGCCAAGGAAAGTGGCTTTGACAACATTAATATCGACCTGATGCATGGCCTTCCTAGACAAAGCACCGCACAAGCATTGGAAGATTTACAGGCCGCAATCGTACAAAACCCAGCACATATTTCCTGGTATCAGCTGACCATTGAACCCAACACCGAGTTTTACAGCAACCCACCAAGGTTACCGGACGATGATCAGCTTCACCACATCGAACAGCAAGGTCTTCAGCTTTTAGCACAGCATGATTATCAACAATATGAAATATCAGCCTATAGCAAGGCAGGCAGGGAATCACTGCATAATTTAAACTATTGGCGGTTTGGCGATTATCTTGGCATTGGTGCCGGAGCACATGGCAAAATAACCCTACTAGATGAACAACTCATTATCCGCACGCGTAAATCGCGTCAACCCAAAGATTACCTTAACGTGGCAACTCGCCTGGCAATACCACCAAAAACTATCCCGCCTATCTCAATTCCAGGTGAATTTATGATGAATGCGCTGAGGTTAAACCAAGGCTTTGCTCCTGAGCTGTTTGAGCAAAATAGTGGTTTACCTCTGAGCAGCATTTTGCCGCTTCTTAACCAAGCTCAACAAGACGGTTTGCTAGAAGTTAATGACAAAATAATAACCACCAGACAAGGCCGCCTATTTTTGAACAACCTCTTGGAACGATTTATTTAATTGATTTTTTATGTAGTTGTTACTTATAATAGTCAACCCTTACTTTTTTGCAGGAAAGAAACCATGGACTACAGCCTGAATGAATTCCTTGCCCTCGCTATCGGCATGGAAGAAGAAGCCGCTGAAAGATATTTAGAATTAGCGGATATGATGGAAGCTCACGACAATCAAAAAGTTTCTAAATTATTCCGTGACATGAACCGCTATTCTTGTTTGCACCGTGATTCCATAAAAGAAAGAGCAGGTTCTATTGAACTACCAAGCCTCAAATCCTGGCAGTATCGTTGGACCAACCTTCCCTCTGAAGTGGGTGGTGAAGAAGGTTTTGATTACTCAATAACCCCTTACGATGCACTTGAATATGCACGCGAAAATGAAGTCCGCGCGATGCAGTTCTATAAAACTGTCGCAGAGTCCTCTAGCGACGCCGAGATTAAAAAAATGGCGACTGAATTTGCGGCTGAAGAAGAAGAACATACGCAAATGCTGGATGATTTGTTGGCCAACACGAAAAGACGCCATTGATGTAAACACTACCTAAGCAGGTGCGAGCCTGCTTTTGGTTCTAGCCTATTTGCTTACTTCTCGGTCGGGTCTTCCTGCCACCTATTGACTAGTTCCGTATCGATATCAAACAGATCCAAAGTTCGCCCGATAGTGTGGTTAACCATTTCTTCCAGATTTTTTGGATTCGCGTAAAAAGCCGGTACCGGCGGCTGAATGATAGCGCCCATTTCAGCCAACTGCGTCATCGTCCTCAAATGGCCCAAATGCAGAGGCGTCTCGCGCACCATTAACACTAGGCGCCGATGCTCCTTAAGCACCACATCCGCAGCACGGGTTAGTAAATTTGTCGTCGTTCCCGCAGCAATTTCTGACATAGTTTTCACCGAGCAGGGCGCAACGATCATCCCCAACGTGCGATAAGAACCGCTTGAAATAGCCGCGCCAATATCATTGGTGGCATAGTTGACATCCGCCAGCGCCTTGACATCGTTCAGATTCATGTCACTTTCGTAACCCAAGGTAATGCCAACAGCGCGTGACACCACCAGATGGCTTTCGATGGGAGTTTCTTGAAGTGCCTGCAATAGACGAATGCCATAAATAACGCCTGACGCACCGCTAATTCCGACAATTAGGCGCTGTTTTTTGTTACTCGCCATGATGAAGTCAACCCTGTTTTAATGATCAAATTTATTATTTTGATATAGCTAAGCCTAGTCTATCACTGTCGCCACAATTCCTTAACCGGATAATCACGTCGTTGAATCACTGAGCGCATAATAACAAAGCTGTGATACTTAATTATTTTCAGATCAGCATTAAGCATATCCTGAATCACTCGCTGATACTCCTGAATACTGCGGCAGACAAACTTCAGCCAATAGTCGAAACCGCCGCCACTGATTAAATGACACTCCATAATCTGCGGTATCTTAGTGATCTGCCGCTCGAAATGCTGGTGATCGGTGAGTCGGTGCTCGGAAAGCGTCATCTGAGTAAAAATATGGATGGTTTCACCGATCAAATTAATATCTATTTCAGCGGCATAACGCTTAATGAAACCAAGCTTTTCGAGGCGCTTAACCCTTTGTAGACAAGGGCTCGGCGATAGCGCGACCGCCTCGGCTAACTTGACATTACTCATGCGCCCATCGGTTTGTAGGTGGGCGAGAATTTTGATATCGATACGATCTAATTTATGTCCGGTATGCATGGGTCAGTGACCGCCTGTCTCTACGATAGGAATTGAGGTGGCAGAAATTGATAAAGTCAGCAAAATTATATGTTGCCACAAACAATAACAATAACTTACTGTTAAACAATGAGTTATTTTTCATATATCGGCACATTATTCCGAATAAATATCAATATACAGCATAATATGCCGGACTCCCATTCACAATTAATGCTAAATGCTTGGCTACATCTGCCATCATAGATAACCTTATTGGGGAGATAGTTCGATGTCAAAATTGCGCAGGAAATCAAAATGACGATACCACTAAAAAACCCCTCATTATTACGCCACCAGGCCTATATCAATGGTATCTGGGTGGACAGTGATAACGGTGAAAACTTTACTGTGACAAATCCCGCCAATGGCGCGGTGTTAGGGTCGGTGGCGCGCTGCGGTGCTAATGAGACCAAAAAAGCTATCGCGGCAGCAGAAACCGCATTACCACAATGGCGTAACAAAACCGCCAAAGAACGCGCACTGTTACTCCGCAACTGGTTTAACCTGGTCATGGCAAATCAGGACGATCTGGCACAAATCCTCACTGCCGAACAAGGCAAACCCTTGGCTGAAGCACGTGGCGAGATCGTCTATGGCGCGAGCTATATTGAATGGTTTGCCGAGGAAGGCAAGCGTATCTATGGCGACACCATTCCTCATCCCGCCAATGACAAGCGCTTGATCTGTATTAAACAGCCAGTCGGCGTAGTGGCTTGCATCACACCTTGGAATTTTCCCAACGCCATGCTCGCTCGCAAGATCGCCCCGGCTTTGGCGGCGGGATGCACTGTTGTATGCAAACCGGCCAATGAAACACCTTTATCGGCACTGGCATTAGCAGAACTGGCAGAGCAAGCGGGTATTCCTGCGGGTGTTATTAACATAGTAGCCGGGATTACCAAGGAAATCGGCCATGAACTCACGCAAAGCCCAGTAGTACGTAAACTGACTTTTACCGGCTCCACTCAAGTCGGTAAATTGCTCATTCAGCAATGCGCCAACACAGTCAAGAAAACCTCTATGGAGCTGGGCGGCAACGCACCCTTCATCGTATTTGATGACGCCGATCTCGACGCCGCCGTGCAGGGAGCCATCGTCAGCAAATACCGTAACGCCGGACAAACCTGCGTTTGTGCCAACCGCATTCTAGTGCAAGATTCAATCTATGATGCCTTTGCCGCCAAATTTGGTGAAGCCGTGGCTCAGTTAACCATGGGCGAAGGCAATCAGGACGGCGTCACTATCGGCCCGCTAGTGAACGAAGGCGCCGCTGACGGCGTCGATGCCTTGGTACAGGACGCGCTGAGTAAAGGCGCAACAGCCGTGACCGGCGGTAAGCGCGGCAGCCAAGGCGCTTGCTTTTATGAGCCGACCATTCTCACCAATGTATCGCCAGACATGCGTGTATTTCGTGAAGAAATTTTTGGCCCCGTGGCGCCGCTGTTTAAATTCAGCACAGAGGCGGAAGCGATCCAAATGGCCAACGATACCGAATTCGGTCTCGCCTGTTATTTTTACGCGCGCGATATCGGCCGCATCTGGCGCGTTGGCGAAGCCCTGGAATACGGCATTGTCGGTATTAACGAAGGCATTATCTCCAATGAAATGGCACCCTTCGGCGGCGTCAAGGAATCCGGCAACGGTCGTGAAGGCTCTAAGTACGGCCTGGACGATTATTTAGAAATCAAATACATGTGCTTGGGCGGCATCGATAAATAACCACAGTTTCAAGCCGCTCATACAACAGGGATTAAATCTATGACCACCAATGCGAAATGGCAACAACGTAAAGAACTAGCGATAGCACGCGGCCAGGGCAACGCCTCACCGATCTATGTACAGCGAGCAGAAAATGCAGAAATTTGGGATGTAGAGGGCAATCGCTACATTGATTTTGGCGCGGGTATCGCTGTGGTTAACACTGGCCACTCCCATCCCAAGGTAAAGGCCGCCGTGCAAGCGCAGCTGGAAAACTTCAGTCACACTTGCGTGATGGTCACGCCCTATGATTCCGCTGTGATGCTTGCCGAAAAATTAAACGCCCTAGCGCCAGGTAATACGCCAAAAAAATCCATTTTCGTCACTACCGGTGCGGAAGCGGTGGAAAACTGCATCAAGATTGCTCGCGCCCATACTGGCCGTCGTGGCGTCATTGCCTTTTCCGGCGGCTTTCACGGACGCACCAATATGACCATGGGGCTAACAGGCAAGGTAACGCCCTACAAAAACCTGTTCGGCCCCTTCCCCGGCGAAATTTATCACGCCCCCTTTCCAATTAAATATCATGGCGTCAGCGTTGCTGAATCCTTGAAAGCCCTAAACAATCTGTTCAAGGTCGACATAGAACCGCGTGATGTTGCCGCTATCATCATTGAACCCGTGCAGGGGGAAGGCGGATTCTATATCGCCCCGAAAGAGTTCATGCAGGCACTGCGTAAACTCTGCGACGATCACGGCATCGTCCTGATCTGCGACGAAATCCAAACCGGTTTCGGCCGCACCGGCAAGTTTTTCTGCTCGGAATATTCCGCTATCGAAGCGGATTTAATGACTTCGGCAAAAGGTATCGCCGGCGGGTTTCCGCTGGCGGCGGTAGTGGGTAAAGCAGCAATTATGGATGCGCCGCTGCCCGGCGGGTTGGGCGGCACCTATGGCGGATCGCCAATAGGTTGTGCGGCAGCACTGGCCGTACTCGAGGTTATTGAAGAGGAAGGCTTGGTGGAGCGCGCCAACAAAATCGGCGAGCTTTTTATCGAACGTCTCAAGCAATTAAAGCAACAATTTCCCCAGCAGGTCGGCGAAGTACGTAACCTCGGCGCAATGATTGCCATGGAGCTAGTGCAGGATGGCGATGCCGAACAACCTAATCCCGATCTCACCAAAGCAATGGTCAGTGCGGCAGCGAAAAAAGGATTAATCCTTTTGTCCTGTGGTGTTCGCGGCAATGTCATTCGCTTTTTACCGGCACTGACCATCCCCGAGCAACTGATTACTGAGGGTATGGATATTGTGGCTGACTGTTTATCGGAACTCACCCGATAATCGTCCTTCGCAAAAACAGCAAAGCCGTTATTCGATTTCCAGCATGACAACTTGCTTGGCTTCGGTATAGCGGCATAATAGGGGTCTATTTCTAAGGACAAGATCCCATGACAAACACTTCCAAACCACTTGTCGGTATTCGTGTCATCGAACTGGGCCAGCTTCTAGCTGGCCCTTTTACCGGCTGCATGCTTGGTTATTTCGGCGCTGAGGTCATTAAAATCGAGCCTCCAAAGGGTGGCGATCCCATTCGAGGCTGGCGTGTACTGCGAGATAATACCTCACTCTGGTGGCGCAGCTTGGCACGCAATAAAAAATGCGTCACTCTGGATCTCAACTCTGAGCGCGGCAGCGCATTAGCCAAACAATTGATCAACACCGCCGATGTAGTCATCGAAAATTTTCGCCCCGGCGTGATGGAAAAATGGGGTCTCGGCCCCGAACAATTTGAACAATCCAACCCAGGCTTGATTTATACTCGGATTTCCGGCTATGGCCAAACCGGGCCCTACGCGAATAAAGCGGGGTTTGCATCCGTCTGTGAAGGGATCAGCGGGTTTCGCTATGTTAACGGCTTCCCCGGCGAGCCACCGGTGCGCCCTAATTTAAGCATTGGTGACACGATCGCCGGACTGCATGCCGCGCTGGGAATTTGTCTGGCGATTATCGCACGCGACAAAGATGGCAAGCATCAGGGCCAAGTGGTAGACGTGGCACTTTACGAATCCATGTTTAACCTAATGGAGGCGGTGATTCCCGAATACGATGGCGCCGGTATAATCCGTCAACCCTCCGGTACCACCGTAACCGGCATAGTGCCAACCAACACGTATCGCTGCCAGGACGGTAAATACGTGGTTATCGGCGGCAATGGCGATTCTATTTTTCAACGCTTAATGGTTGCAGCAGGCTTTCCTGAATTAGCCACAGATGTACGATTTGCCACCAATGCGGATCGGGTCGCCAATGAAGCAGAGCTAGACGAACTGCTGGAAAACTGGTGCTCACAGCATAATGCCCAACAAATACTCGATGCACTAGAGCAAAACAGGGTACCCGGCGGACCGATTTATTCGGTAGCAGACATGTTCGAGGATCCGCACTTTATTGAGCGCGGTTTATTTGAACAGGTCAGCATCAATGGCGAACCTCTCAAGATTCCGGCGATTATGCCCAGGTTGACCGCAACACCCGGCGGCACCAAATGGCCGGGACCGGAATTAGGCAGCCACAATCAAGCGGTATTTGGTGAGATACTGGGCCTATCAGCGGCAGAACTGGCGGAAATGAAAGAGCTGGGTATCATCTAGCAAAGGTCACTCTATAAAGTTGGTCATGCGTCCATGACTTGATACTAGTTCGATGAAACTGACGCAAATACTAGAATCTGACGTCTAGCGGAAAAAACTCAACAGCCCACAATGCCATCACCTCAGTCCTTCCTCAGCGCTCTAGTGCGAAAGAAATCAGCACTGGCGAGAGGATAAAGCTGAGTAACGTAGATATAACGATCAGACTGGCAACTTCGCTGGGACTGCGCTGGTAACGCAGCGCCAGCAAGTAGTTGAAAATGGCGGCTGGCATGGCCGCCTGGATCAGAGTCACCCCGCGCAGTGTTCCGGTTAGATTAAAAAGATGTACCGCCGCTAAGCCAATACCAAAACCACCTAAGACACGCAGCAGGCTGTACCAAAAATTGCGCTGCCAGACACCGGTTTTCAAGCTCGCCAGCGATACGCCAAGCGTGATCAGCATCAGTGGCACGCTCATTGCGCCCAAGAGTTCTGTCGAATTTGCTAACCACCTGGGCAATGGCCAATCATAAATCACCATAGGTAAAGCCAGTAGCGCCGACCACACCACAGGCTGTAACACCAAGTCTTTTAGACGCACCAATAACCCTTCACTGGTCTGGCTTACCAGCATAATGCCAAAACTAAAATTGACAATTAGCGTCACCAGATAAAAACCAATCGCCAGCGCTAAGCCTTCGTCACCAAAGGCAAAGAAACACAGTGGAAAACCCATGAAGGCATTATTGGGAAACAGCAATGGCGGCAGATAAACGGCCACTTGGTGGCGAAAAAAACGAATCAGCGGATAGCCGATAATCAACATACTCAGCAGGATAAACAACGAAACCCAAAAAATCTGCACCAGTGTGCCAAGATCGGGATCGACTTTGTTCATGCTGGAAAGCACCAGCGCGGGCATACCGAAGTTCATCACCATACGGGTAACGAATTCAGCATCGTAATGCAGCTGCGACCGCGCCCAGGTGTAGCCGATACTCGCGCAAACGATGATCGGGGCGATAATGGCGAAAATATCTGCCATCATAAGCTGATGCCGCCGGACAATGGTCTATTCAAAGGTCTAGTCAAGGCAAGCAAAGGCGTAATGTAGCCGGAATGACGAATCGAACGGGATACCCCATTCTTCCAACTTCAGCCAACCCTGCGGGCAGGTAGTTCTCATTTGTTGGTGTAGACTCGCAATCGCCTGGTGCAAAGAATTACTTTTATCCGCATCGAAACCATAGTCAGCATATATAAAATGCTCAGCCAATCCCTTTGTCTGCGTATCAGAACCCAGTTTTAAATACAGTTTTTTTTCACCGCTATCCGGATCAACCTCAATTAGCGGGATACTAATTTCCGTTTCATCATCCTGGGGTTGGTGAATGGGGGCTGTACGATAATGCCGAGTTTCCGCCAGGCAATACTCGAAACCAATGAGATGGATAAACAGCAGTAGAAAAATCGCGTTGTGCATAAGCCTGAACCAAATGGAGAACTGCCGCTACTTTAATTCTCCTCCGGAAACGAGTCAAACCTCTATGAACCGAAGATTATGACATAAAAAAGCCCCGCACTAGACGGGGCTCAAAGGTTTTCTTCGCTAGGGAAGAAAGGGGGGAGGAAGAAGTAATTAAAAGGCGATCTGTAAGCGTGCGGTTAAAGCGTCACCGTCATCTTCGCCGCTAATCGCAACATCGGTTTCGGCATGCACATAATTAAGCGCGATCTTCACGGCAGAGCTCACGTACCAGTTTACGCCTAAGGTGATGGTTTCCGCTTCTTCACCAGTTAAGTCCACCAGCGGGCTGGCATCGCTGCCCGTCACATCTAAAGAATCATAGCGTGCAAAAATTTCCCAAGCGCCATTGGCACCATTGGGTTTTACGGAATCGAAAGCTGCAATTTCATTTTTATATTTGCGCTTTTCGCCAGTCACAATCCAGCCAGCCTGTAAGTAATAACCATCTGCCGCCAGATCAGGCAGAGCAGACGCCCCGCTGACTTCACCATCAAAGTATTCCGCCATCAGATGTACGGAACCCAGGTTAGCAGCAGCTTCAAAGTTCCAAAATTCCATCTCATCGCCCATCAAGCCTGAATTGTATTCAGTTTTGACCTTATTAGCAGTTTTGTCCTCACCACCGCGCACACCTAGACGTGCGCCGATTTCGTCAAACTCGCCATCGCGCATGCTGTAGCCGACGCCGAAGTGTAATAAGGTATCATCAGTATTCATCGGACGAATAACGAAACGGCCGGTTACTGCTGTGTCCAGTGAGTTATCATCGGCATCGATAGCTGATTTGAATACACCTAGGTTGTAGGTAATGAAGTCGGTAGCGCCGTGAAATTTCACCCCCACGGTATTGCCCGTATCAAAGGCGCTGGCAGGTAAAGAACGTTCCATCGCAGTGGTCCATTTCGAACTGCCGGTATCTTCCAGCCCTATATTTTCCTTCTGTTGGCCAAAGGTCAACAGAGCGGTCTTGCCCCAACCCAAATAGGTGGTATTTAATTGATCAATGGAGCCACTATCGGTCAGGTTATAGGACGCTTCATAGGCCCAATCTTTAACTTTTCCCTTCATTTCGATACGGCCACGACGGAGAAACAGGTCGCTACCGGTTTCACCTTCTTCTTTATTAATGACGCCGTCATAGCTGTTGTAGTCGAGCTGAATACGGCCACCAATTTTGAATTCATAGTCACCATCTGCCGTTTTTGCCTCAAAGCCACCTTTGGTTTTAATAATGATATCCGCGCCATCGCTGGTAACTGTACCAGCCTGTGCCTGAGCCGCGAGTGCAGTGACAAGCGCCAATGGAATTAGCTTAACTTTCATAGTTGTTCCTCAATTGTGAGTTTTACATTAGATAAATTGAAAACGCGCCTATTCTGCGGTTGAAATATTGCAGTTATATGACAGCCAGAATTAAAAATTCACGCTCGCTCTTATCTTTTAGGCAGCGACAATATATTCCTGCTTTCCCTCATTCACACGCACTCTCTCATCCTGCGCTGACTTGAATAGTTTGGGACGCTGTACCGAGCCGGACTGTGACCATAGTGTCTGCACTAGCGGCGAGAGGTTATCAAGGTCGCCCGCGATAATCCATTCGACTATCGCTGTAGTGACATTCGGGTAACAAATTTATAGGCAGTTTCGTGCACTCAGTCATTGGCCGACACTGCTGTATGTCAAGACCCGCGTAAACTGGAATTCGGTCAAAGCTGCGACCTTGCTGAGCTGCTCCATTTACTTCTGGATATTCTGGATAGGAGTAACCAATAGGATTTTGCCTAAGGACAAAGACTCACTGATCAGTTCAACGCCAGCATTACAAACCACACCGGAACAGGCGGCAAAACTGTGCAGAAATCCTTTCCGGCTTTGTCGAAAAACTTCAACATTTCGATAATTGCCCTCAGGATAACCGTTACTATAAAGCGCAAATCGATAGTCAGGGAACTGTTGCAATAAAGCGATCAGCTGAGCCTGATCGTCAAAGAGCAAATAAACCAAAATGGATTGCGGATTAACACTCAAAGGTAGGCATCATACGCCTTTGCTGATTGAAGCAGTTTGTTCGCTTGCATGCGCTGCAATATAGCGAGGAAAGATTTCAACTTGATGTTACTTTTATAACATTTTTGTCATCAGACAACCTGCCTTCAGAAAATTCTCTCAAGCTATTTCCAGTGTCATATTACTGTCATATTGTTCTCTTATAGTGCGCGGGTCTGCCATTGACCTTAAATGGCGTTACTTTTTGCTTAGGAGAAAATTAATGACTGCTGCATTGACCCGAGTTACCACCGCTATCGCGCTTAGCCTCAGTATGACTGTCATCTCACAGGCGGCCATGGCCGCGTCCAAGGTTGACGCTGAGTTGCCTGTTTATCAAAAAGCCAGCGGCGTTTCCGGCAATCTGTCCTCAGTAGGGTCAGACACGCTGGCTAACCTAATGACATTATGGACAGAAGAATTCAAGCGTCTCTACCCAAACGTGAATATTCAAGTGCAGGCGGCTGGCTCTTCGACGGCACCACCGGCTTTGACCGAAAGTACCTCCAATCTGGGCCCCATGAGCCGCAAGATGAAGGACAAGGAGCTGGAAGCATTTGAGAAAAAATTTGGCTATCAGCCAACCGCCATTCCTGTGGCAATCGACGCCCTCGCGGTTTATGTGCACAAAGACAATCCCGTGAAGGGTATGAGCATGGAAGAAGTGGATGCGATCTTTTCTTCCAATCGAAAATGCGGCCGCGCCAATGACATTAATAGCTGGGGCGATTTAGGCATGACTGGCGCTTGGTCAAACCGCGATATTCAACTCTACGGCCGCAACTCAGTCTCCGGCACCTACGGCTACTTCAAAGAAAAAGCCCTGTGTAAAGGCGATTTCAAGAGTAACGTCAATGAGCAACCCGGTTCTGCTTCTGTGGTGCAGTCGGTAAGCGCCTCCATCAACGGTATCGGCTATTCTGGTATCGGCTATAAAACGTCCAGCGTGCGGGCCTTGCCTTTGGCTAAAAAATCAGGCACTGCTTATGTCGAAGCGACACCGGACAACGCAGTATCTGGCGCTTATCCTTTGTCCCGCTTTCTCTATGTCTATGTCAACAAAGCGCCGAATCAAGAACTCTCGCCTCTGGTACGTGAATTCATTAAACTGATGTTGGCTAAACAGGGACAAGAGGTGGTGGTGAAAGACGGCTACATTCCGTTACCAGCTAAAGTGGCCAAGAAAACTTTGGCGAAGTTAGGTTTATAGTGGAATTTCGTTAGTACTTGTTTTGGAACTGGAATATTCACACTCGCCATTCCAATGGAAAAGGAATTTTCCGAAATTGTACTAGCGAACTTTTAATAAATTTCGAGACTAGCAGGCGTCTACCAAGGTGCCTGCTATTTTGTTTTAAGCTGTAGTTTTAAGGGAGAGGCATGGGCGAAATAAACACCGAACTGGGCGAAGCCTTGCAACGCATAGACTTTAGCGAAGCCAAATACATGAGACGGCGACGTTTGCGGGCGTTAAATGACCGCCTCGCCAGCATTGGCATCGGTTTTGGCGGTATTAGCGTGATTATTGCCATTTTGCTGATTTTTGTTTATCTGTTATCGGAAGTACTACCCATGTTTAAGGGCGCTTCCATGCAGCCGCTGGCGCACTATGCAACACCAGCAACCGCAGCGGGAAAAACCCTGTTGCTCGCCATCGAAGAGCAAAATGAAATTGGATTACGACTAACCGACAACGGTCAGGCGGTATTTTTTAATGCCGAAGACGGCACGCTGGTCAAGCAAGTAGCCATCGCGCTGCCAACGAATGTCAGTATCACCAGTATCGCTCGGGACGCAGCGGAAACAGGAAGAATCGCCTACGGTTTAAGCGATGGCCGCGTGGTACTGTTTCGCCATCAATACAAAATAAGCTTCCCCAAGGACAAGCGAGTTATCACGCCTGTCATCGAATATCCGTTTGGTGAACAACCACTCCGTCTGAACACTAAAGGTAGCGCCTTAACCCAATTGGCCATTCGTGATGAGGACCGTCAGCTGGTGGTAGCGGCAGTAGACCAGGAAGGCACCCTACTGGCAACGCGTTTTAATAAAGAAGAGGATTTTCTCAGCGAAGAAATCAGCCTCGAAGCAGAACATATTTCGATGCCGCAGCTCGGTGACGAGATTAATTCCCTGCGGCTTGATCTGTCACAGAGTTGGCTCTACGCGCTGACGGATAGCCATTCCCTCAATATTTACCGATTGTCCGACGTCAAAGCAGT
Organism: Pseudomonadales bacterium; assembly: GCA_024234615.1. NCBI lineage: Bacteria > Pseudomonadati > Pseudomonadota > Gammaproteobacteria > Pseudomonadales > Pseudomonadales bacterium. The sequence goes on along the minus strand of JACKNY010000001.1, from coordinate 59,898 downwards.
CCTGCATAGCCAAGTCAGCCTGACCGAAGGACAAGAAGTCTCCGATATCGAATTTTTGCTCGGCGGCAACTCGCTGTTGGTGGCAGATACCAACGGAAACATTTCCCAGTGGTTTCTGGTCCGCAATAGCGAAAATACCGGGCAAGCAAGCTGGACGCTGCAACAGATTCGCCGCTTTGAAACAACGGGTCAGCGCATACTCCAGGTAGCAAGCGAGCAACGGCGCAAAGGCTTTCTCACCGCTGACGCGCAAGGTGAGGTGAGAATTTTTAATTCCACCGCACATCGGCAACTCTTGTCCCAACCCGTAGCCGACGGGCCATTACTAGAAGTTGCGCTGGCACCACGCGCCAATGCCCTGCTGTTTGAAACCCACAAGGGTCAAACCGGTTTATGGCGCATCGCTAATGAACACCCTGAAGTCTCCTGGTCTGCACTTTGGCAAAAAGTCTGGTACGAGAGTTATGAAGAGCCTAAATACATCTGGCAGTCCTCTGCGGCAAATAATGATTTTGAGCCAAAACTCAGCATTACACCCTTGGCCTTCGGCACGATTAAAGCCGCATTCTACGCCATGCTGTTGGCGGCACCCTTGGCTATCTGCGGAGCGATCTTCACCGCCCACTTCATGGCTCCCGCACTGCGCCGTAAGGTAAAACCTTTAATTGAATTAATGGAAGCGCTACCGACAGTGATTCTTGGGTTCCTCGCAGGACTTTGGTTGGCGCCCTTTGTTGAAACCCATTTGCCCGGCGTTTTCAGTCTGCTACTGATCATGCCGCTGGCAATTTTATTGATGTCTTTTGTCTGGTTTCAGCTCCCCAAATCCGTGCGCCATAAAGTGCCGGAAGGCTGGCATGCAGCGTTACTTGTACCCTTAATTCTGCTGGTTTCCTGGCTGTGCATCAGCGCCAGCGGATCAATTGAAAGCGCTTTTTTCGGTGGTGATATGCGCAGCTGGTTGAGCCGGGTAGCGGGTGTTAGCTTTGATCAACGTAATGCCTTGGTGGTGGGGTTAGCCATGGGTTTTGCCATCATCCCAACGATTTTTTCAATCACCGAAGATGCAATTTTCAGTGTACCCAAACATTTAACCAACGGCTCGTTGGCGTTAGGCGCGACGCCCTGGCAAACCCTGATGCGCGTGGTATTGCTAACCGCCAGCCCAGGTATTTTTTCCGCCTTAATGATCGGCTTCGGGCGCGCCGTCGGGGAAACCATGATTGTCTTAATGGCGACCGGTAATACGCCCATTATGGACTGGAATATCTTTGAGGGTATGCGTACCTTAGCCGCCAATATCGCGGTCGAGATGCCGGAATCCGAAGTAGGCAGTACCCATTACCGAGTATTATTTTTAGCGGCTTTCGTGTTGTTTATTTTTACCTTTGTCTTTAACACCATGGCGGAAATTGTCCGACAACGTTTAAGAAGGCGATATGGCTCCCTCTAATTCTCGATGTTGGGGTCGTCTACTGTCTATCAGGTGCTGGAATGAAATTAAAATATAAAGCTTGGATTAAAAGCGGTTCACCCTGGATTTGGCTCAATGCCGGTGCTGTTGCGATCTGCGTAATTATGGTGCTGGGTCTGCTCGGATTAATTGCGGTACGTGGTCTCAGCCATTTCTGGCCGGGTGAAATCATGCAGGCCGAACTGATCGGACAGGATGGCTCTCGCCGTCCGGTTGCCGGAGAGATAGTGGAGCAAGAGCTGGTATCGGCCAAGCAAATTCGATCCTCCGGTATCCTCGTGGATCAGGATGTCGAGTTTTTAGAGCGCTATCTGTTAAAGGTGGGTAATCGCGACATCAGCGGTTCCGACTTCAGTTGGGCGCTACGCAACAGCCTGTTGAACGAGCGCTACCCGGGCGACCTGATGGCGGTGGAACGACGCGAATGGGGTAATTTTTATGGCTATTTGCTGAGCGTTAAGGAAGCCGACCGCTTAGTAGCTTCCGGTGCAGACGCCTGGGGTGCTTTGCAGGATCGCATCGCACGCGCTTTGGCTATCCACAAAGATATTATTCGCATCGAAAAAACCGATATCGGCAGCGTTAATTATCAGTTTGAGCGGCTCAGACTGAAACAACGCAAATTGGAATTAAAAGGCGAACTCAGCCCGCAGGCGTTGGCGGATATCGACGCCGCGAAAGCCGAACTCGACATCACTTATCAGCAACAACAGCAACAGCTCGTCGAGCTGTACGGCGAATTCACGCGCGATAGCATTGTCGTCGCCACTGCCGACGCAAAAGAAATTGAGATTAATCTGGGTAAAATAGTACGTGCCTATCAGCCTAACCGCATGGGTCTGTTCGACAAGATAGGCTTCTATTGCGCCAAGTTATGGGAGTTCGTTGCCGACGACCCCCGTGAAGCCAATACCGAAGGCGGTATTTTCCCGGCGATCTACGGCACTGTGCTGATGGTGATTCTGATGTCCATTTTTGTCACCCCCTTCGGCGTAGTGGCTGCAGTCTATTTGCGTGAGTATGCGAAACAGGGGCTGGTTACCCGCATCATCCGTATTGCCGTTAACAACCTCGCCGGCGTGCCATCCATTGTTTATGGTGTATTTGGACTGGGCTTTTTCGTCTATTTTCTCGGCGAAAAGATTGATCACCTGTTTTTTCCCGAAGCCTTCCCTTCGCCCACCTTTGGTACGCCGGGATTACTGTGGGCGTCCATCACCCTGGCATTACTCACCGTGCCGGTGGTAATTGTCGCCACCGAGGAAGGCCTAGCGCGGATTCCGAGAACCGTGCGCGAAGGCAGCCTCGCGCTCGGCGCCACCAAGTTCGAGACGCTGTGGCGCGTCATACTGCCCATGTCGAGCCCGGCAATGATGACCGGCCTGATTCTGGCCGTGGCGCGAGCAGCAGGTGAGGTGGCGCCGCTGATGCTGGTGGGTGTGGTAAAATTAGCGCCGTCGCTGCCCCTGGATGGCAACTACCCCTACCTGCATTTGGATCAGAAATTTATGCACCTAGGCTTTCATATTTATGATGTCGGCTTTCAAAGCCCTAACGTAGAAGCCGCCAGGCCGCTGGTCTACGCTACCGCCTTTTTACTGGTTGCCGTTATTGCCATTTTAAATTTCAGCGCAGTTTCCATCCGCAACCATTTACGTGAAAAATATAAGTCCTTGGAAATGTAATTATGAGTGAACCGATGGTTTCAGAAATCAACAAAACTAATAGCGAACGCGCCAGAACCCACGCTATTGACGTGTCAGCCCTGGATCGACGACCTCAAGTTTTGGATATCGATACCGAGGCCACCGCAATGAGCGTTAGCGACCTAAGCCTGTATTACGGCGCTAAGCAGGCGTTATTTGATATTCGCTTAACGATTCCCAAACAAAGAGTCACTGCGTTTATCGGCCCCAGCGGTTGTGGTAAATCCACGCTGCTGCGCTGTTTTAACCGTATGAATGACTTGGTTGAAGACTGTCGTATTTCAGGGCAAGTGCGCCTGGACGATAGCAATATCTACGATAAAAATGTTGAGGTCGCGGAGTTGCGCCGCCGTGTCGGCATGGTGTTTCAAAAACCCAACCCTTTTCCTAAAAGCATTTACGAGAATGTCGCTTATGGCCTACGCATTCAAGGCATATCCAAAAAACGCATTCTGGATGATACGGTGGAATGGGCACTTAAAGGAGCGGCGCTCTGGGAAGAGGTAAAAGACCGTTTGCATGATAACGCGCTGGGCTTATCCGGCGGGCAACAACAGCGGCTGGTGATTGCACGTACTATTGCGGTCGAGCCGGAAGTATTACTACTGGATGAACCAGCCTCGGCACTGGACCCTATTTCGACCTTAAAGATTGAGGAATTGATCTACGAACTGAAATCCAAATACACCATTGTCATTGTCACCCATAATATGCAACAGGCGGCACGGGTTTCCGACTATACTGCCTTCATGTACATGGGGAAAATGATTGAATTTGGGGATACAGATACGCTTTTTACCAACCCCAAAATTAAGGCGACAGAAGATTATATTACCGGACGCTATGGTTAGGGCCTGTACTATTCCCCTTACCCTAGCCCTCTCCCCAAGGAGAGAGAATTGATTGTCATTACGGAACTTGGAGCGGCACATGGCCCTGAATAAAGACACCTATTCACATCATATTTCACAGCAGTTTAACGATGAATTGGAGGCGGTCAAAAGCCGTCTGTTGGCAATGGGTGGGCAGGCGGAAAAACAACTGAGCGATGCCATTCACGCATTGATTGAAGCAGACAGCGCCTTAGCGGATCAGGTTTGTGAGAAAGATCGCAGCGTAAATCGCATGGAAGTAGATATCGATGAAGAGTGCCGCCGTATCTTGGCGCGACGTCAACCCGCGGCCAGCGACCTGCGTTTGGTCATGGCCATCAGTAAAGCCACTACCGATATCGAAAGAGTCGGTGACGAGTCCAAACGCATTGCGCGCTTAGCGATACAACTTTCGGAAACTGGTGAAGCGCCGAAAGGTTATGTGGAAGTTCGTCATATCAGCGAAAAAGTACGCCAAATGATGCACCAGGCGCTGGATGCCTTTGCCCGCTTTGACGTGGATCTGGCCCTGGAAGTCGCCAAAGCCGACAAAGACGTGGATGTTGAATACGCCACCGCAATTCGCGAACTGATTACCTACATGATGGAAGATCCACGCAGTATCGGCCGCGTTATGCACGTGATATGGGCGTTGCGTTCCTTGGAACGTGTGGGTGACCATGCCCGTAATATCGCGGAACAAATTATTTATCTGGTGAAAGGGACTGATGTTCGCCATATCAGCTACGAGCAAATGGAGGCGAAGGCGCAAAGCTGATAATCAAGCGTACGCAGAAAATCCAATTCTCATTCCGTTTCGGCACTTTCGGTCACAACCGATCACAACGTTTGATTCCAGGCTGCGTGTCATGGTAGCAATGGCTTTAAAGATGGCCGCACCGTCGTTGCTTTCCGTAATTTCGAAAATAATTGAACGATCTATTTTCAGCTAGTATTTGGTAATCTTATTCCACACACTATGGCGCTTGAGGCCGGGGTTGCCCGGCCCGGTGACTACCTGGTTTTGGTGCGAGGATTCAGCGCCGAGGACGCTTTGAATACGCCCTCGGTAACGCTGTTGACGGTTTAGGGTATTATTCCGATGGCCGCCTAGGATGAGCTATCCGGTTGCTCCTGCGTTTGGGTTTTAACGATCAGGTTGTCGCGTTGGATGGCCGTGATCTTTTCAAAGTCCGCTTTGCCCAATTCGAACACGGATTTGATGTCGTCGCGACTGACGTAATAGCGATCCTCCGCCTGGGAAAACCGATAACGCCAGGTTTTTTCACCAGCCTTTACCTCCAGACTGACCGCCTCTTCCGACACGGGTTTATCCGCCACCGATAACACCTGTAACGCGCTGAGCGCACCCGCCAGTTTCTGCGCTTTCTCCCGATCCAGCAGCAAATCAGCCTCTTCATCAGCCTGATCGCTGATGTGCCATTGCCCCTGCTGTTTTTGCAGCAGGTAGTCGTTGCCCTTAATTTGCTCAATATTTTGTGCGCTGAGTAATGACTTATCCAGCCATTCCGAATTTTTTGTCGGCAACTCGTACTGGCTGATTTGCGCACTGTAGACCTGCTCCGCTCCGGCTTTGCGCAGGTGCGTTTGCCGCAATCCGGAAGCCGCGCCGAGATACAGATCGCCCACCAATTGATCGCCTTGATAGAGCTCCACACGCCGTTGGTATTGATCAGGCGCTACCTCAAAGCGTGAATGGCTGGAGTCGCTGGTCGCCACCGGCCAACCGGTTTGGAGTCCCGCGAGCTTATCCAGTACCGACGTCAGTTTTACAGCATTGGCGGGAAGTTCCGCCAAATCCGGCAAACGCCATTGGCCTAGGTGTTTTTGCAATAGCGCACTGGTCTGCTGATCACTGATACGGATACGATCGAGCGCCGATATATCGAGGTTCAACAGCGGCTGCCCCGGAAGTTGACTCTGCGCTATATGGCCCTGTATCAAAAGTCCTGTGCTCACCAACAGTTGCAAGACTAACAGGCCGCTTAACCAAATTGTTCGTTTCTTCATGCTAAGCCTCCAACATTAGCTATTGTTTGTTAGAAGGGTTGCATAGCGCCGCGCCCGCACCTTTGCGACACGCCGCTGCACTAAGGCTACCAGTACCAACGCCAACGCCGCCAACGCATAATTCAAGTACTCCCAGAACAGCTGGCTTTGATGTGTAAGGGGCACGAGAGTGCGATTAAAATGCCCGCGGGAACGGATACTCGACAGCCCCGTATCTTCCAGTGCCCAATCCAGGCTGTTTGCCACCAGCTGCAAACTGTTCAGATATTCGCTGCCGCTGGCGGAACCGGCCAACTGAATCACCTGATCGCTCAGAAAATCATTGGAGCTGAAGAGAATAATGCGTGCCGACTCAGGCGATCTTTCAATCACACCGGAAAAGCTAAAGTCGCTTTCCTCCTTGCTTGCGGTTTGATCGGTTGTTTCAGCACCCTCTGCCTCCGGCGCATCAACATCTGCCAGTATTGGCGATTGTTTTCCGGCAAAATAGGAATCGAAGCGGCCGCTGCTAATCAGCCCCAGCAAATGCGCCTTAGTTTCGCCTTCGGACTGATACGTGCTGACGCCGTTATCGCCGACGCGCGGCATCACATCGGTTGAGTCAGAAAGCCAGGAGCGATCGGAGCTACGCAGCAGTTCGATCACTTCCCGTTGCCCCTGACGCTGTGCATCGAGCGTGATAGGCGAGGCCCAGGCAACCGTCAGCTGCGGCAGCTCGGCGGTAATCGGGCTTTGCGGCGCCAATCCCGGGTGCCTCAGATCAATAAAGTAGGGGTAATCCAGCATGCGCAATTCCTGAATCTGGAAACCGCCGATTTGTCGGGTTACCGGAATCGGGAAAGCGGCATTTTGCGGATCAAGCACCAACTTATTTTCAATCTGTAAACCCTGGAACGCTAACCATTTCTCCAAACCGCTGTTCTGCTGTAGCAAACTTAAACTGCGATTGTTCAGGCTGGCGCGATAGGGCGAAGTTGCCGCGACAACAGTACCGCCCTGCATCAAAAACTGGTCCACCGCGAACAGCGCTTTTTCATTTAAATTTTCCGGCGCCGCCAAGAGCAGAATGTCCGCGTCTCCTGACACCTGCCCATCGTCCAGATCCTCGCGTTGAATATTCAGTTCCGCGCCGAGAAAGGCTTCCAGTCGGTTAAAGCGGGAGCCACTCATGCCGTATTGGGGATACGCCGGTTCCGCTGCGGGCGTCACCAGGGCGACGGTTTTGGTGAAACCGCTGGAAAAACGTTTAACTGCGGCTTTGAGGTTACGCTCAAAGCTATCTTCGCTCAGATCGTCCAGCGGAATTTGCGCCAGCTGATTGCCCTTGGCTAAAGTCAGGTAAAAGTAAAAGCGCTCATTACTGAACAGATTGGTCGCCATGGGTTGAAAGCCATAGTCCGCCGCGATCTGTTGTCCGATCTTGCCGCCGTCGGCATCCGGATCGATAAAATGGGCCTGCAATCGTCCCTGCGCCTGTTGCTGCATATCGCGCACGATCTTTTCTACCTTACCTCTAAACTCAGCCAATTCTTTAGGCAGCGCCTGATCATCGGAAACATAGGCGTTAAAGGTTAATTCGCCCTTCACCGTATCAAACAGATTGCCGCCTGCCTGATAACTATGCAGCACTTTTTTGATTGCCCGAGTGAGGTCGTGCTCGGGGTTACGCAGTTTTACCTCCAGATCCGACTCGCTGCGCGCTTTCACCTCGATCAGATCTCTAAAGCCCAATACCTGATGTTCGTCGCCGTATTGCACCAGCACGTTAAAATAAGAACTGACAATGGCCGACTGGTAACGATCGGCCACCTGGAAGGGTGTTGCCTGAATGCCGTATTTCTGATTGGCCTCTTCCTCACGTTCCGGCTCTTTGATCGGATCGATAAACTCTACCCGCACCTTGCCTTGACCGGCAATTTCATACTCTTTGAGCAAATCCCGCAACTGCGGTACCAGCGGCGCGAGCAACGGATGTGTTTTGCTGCTGAAATAGCCGCGCACTAATAACGGTTCTTGCAGTTGTTGTAGATAACGCGTGGTGGCGCCGGAAAGGGAGTATTGGTTGCCGGCGGTGACATCAACCCGCAGCCCGCTGATCTGGCCTAACCACAGATTTGCGCAGAGTGCATTGGCAACCAGCAGCAGGGTCAATATACGCCACGCGCCGTGATGCGGTGTGCTGTTGCGGGCCGCCCAGCGTTCGCGTTCGAGCACATAGGTGTTGAGTGCCAAAAAGACGGCAATAATGCTCAGGTAATAGTAAAGATCGCGGAGATCAAGCACACCGCGGGTAATGGCGTCGAAGCGCGACCCGGTTCCCAGCGCGCGCAGCCATTCGCCCGCGCGATAGCCGACCAGATCGGTTAGCGTATTCGTACCCAATACAAAAAGTAACAGGCACAGCGCTGTCGCGCTGATCAAGCTAACGATCTGATTATCGCTGCGAGCGGAGACAAACAGGCCGATGCTCATGTAGGCCGCACCCAGCATAAAGGTCGCCAAATAACCTGCAAATACCGGTCCCCAATCCAATTCCCCTAACCAGGCAACGGTAATCGGCAAGGGCAGGGTTATCGCCAGTGCGATGATGATCAGCGTCAGACAACCGACAAATTTTCCCAGTACAAACTGCCAAAGCGGCGCCGGTTGGGTGAGCACATATTCCAGGGTTCCGGTGCGACGCTCTTCGCTCCACAGACGCATGGTCAGGGTGCTGGCTAAAAAGATTAACAGCAAGGGCATCCACTCGAACAGCGGCCGCACATCCGCAATATTACGCGAGAAAAAAGCCTCGCCCCAAAAAAATACAAAGAGCGTTACCACCGCAAAACTCGCCAGGAACAGATAGGCAATCGGCGAGGCAAAAAACAGCGTTATCTCTTTACTGGCAACACGAAAAATTAATGAACAAGCGGATGGGTTAGGCTGCATGGTTCAACTCCTTATCACGTTGTGCCGCCGTATGAACGTTGCTCACCTCACGGAACAAGGTTTCGAGGTCTTTCTTCTCAGTCTGTAGCGAGTAGAGTTCCGCCTCTGCCGCGACGATGGTTTTTGCCAGCATCGCGCTTATCTGTTCGAGCCCCTTCTCCTGCGCTACCCGGATGCGGTAATTGAAATAGCCAGGTTCGGCACCAGCGTTGTCATCGACCCCTTGCAACTCCTCTATACCGGCTATGTTTAGCAGTTTTTCTTTCGCCACGGATTCCGGCATGGAGGTACGCAGACGCAGATGATTGCTTCTGTGCAGGGCTTCCAACCTTGCATCAACCGCTAATTCCCCTCGGTGCAAAATCAGCACCCGATCGCATAGTGCTTCCACCTCCTGCATGATATGGGTAGACAGAATCACAGTTGCCTCGGCGGATAATTCCCGGATTAACTGTCGCATGTGGGTCGTTTGCGTCGGATCCAAACCGTTGGTGGGCTCGTCGAGAATCAACAGCTTTGGACGTCCGAGAATCGCCTGGGCCACGCCCACCCTTTGTTTGTAGCCTCGCGACAACGAGGCAATCGGCGCGAGTAACTTATCGCCGATATCCGTAGCGTTCACCACCCGTGCAATTTCGCGACTCTTGTCCGTTGCCGACAGGCGCTTCAAGGTTGCCGCATAATCCAAATAATCCGCTACCGTCATTTCCGGATAAATGGGTAAATTTTCCGGCAAATAACCCAGCCGTTGTTGCGCCTTTTTAGTTTCCAACACCAAATCCAGACCGTCTATCCGTATCTGCCCTTGATCGGGCTCCAGATAACCGCTCAGCATTTTCATGATCGTCGTTTTACCGGCGCCGTTATGTCCCAGTAGGCCGACAATCTCACCTTTTTCAATATTAAAACTGACTCGGTCGACAGCAATAAAATCGCCATAGCGACGAGACAGCTGACTGACTTCCAGCATCTTGTCCTCCGTATCAAATACGTGTTTAAAAATATTTGTAGAAGATTGAACCCACGCCGATTGCTAGGGGTTTTTTTGACTAGACAACGAGAGGCGGAGGGCGAGGGACGGGGCGATGCGGGTCAGCCGAAATAAACATTGCACTTACATTCCTTATTATCCGGGATGTTGTTAAAACGATGTATCAAACGAATGATCAGGCGATTAGATGGGGACAGATTAATAGAGTTCAACTCTTTTCCAGGTGAAAAGTTAGCCGCTTCCTACGCGATTAATTTTTTCAGGAATGAGGCCTTGAAATTTATTTCTGCGCACCTAAATAAATAGCATCACCGCAGCCGCTCAGCCTGAGTGGTTAGCGGGTAATTAATTGTTTTTATTACGTATTGCTTCAATTGGAGGATGTGTTATGAACACGATTGATTTAACCCCACTGTATCGCAGTAGTATCGGCTTTGATCGCGTTGGCGCCATGCTGGACAAGGCCCTGCGCGGGGAACAAAGCACTCCCGCCGACCCTGCCTACAACATCGAAATCCACGGAGAGAACCACTATGCCATACGTTTAGCGGTGGCCGGGTTTGAACAGTCGGAATTGGAAATACTTGCCGAAAATAATCTGTTGACGGTGCGCGGCACTAAAGCCGATAACAAAACCGAACACCAGTATATTTATCAGGGTATTTCCGGCCGCGCCTTTGAGCGTCAATTTAACTTGGCCGATCATATTGAGGTAACTGGCGCGGAGTTGCGCAATGGTCTGCTTACTATTCATCTGGTGAAAGAAATCCCCGAGGAGATGAAGCCAAAATCAATTGCCATCAACGCCTCGAAACCGCCGCTTGAGCAAAAGTCCGCTAAGACCAAAGTGGCCTGATATCGGTACCTACTCAACTCATTACAGGAGACAAGACGATGGACCTACAAAAATTGAACCCTTGGAATTGGTTTAAACATGAAGAGACACAGGCGCATAGCGGCGGGCAGATTCCCATTAAGCGGACCTCTGGCGAACTCGACCTGACAACGACAAATCAGGGTTTCGGCCCGGTGCAGCAGCTGCATCAGCAAATTGACCGCCTGTTTGATGATGCCTTCCGTGGCTTCGGCCTGCCCTCCGTTCGCTCAGCGCTGTTTGAGCCTGGCGGTGGGTGGGGAACGACCGCTTTTCGCCCCAGCCTGAATGTGTCCAGTGATAACGCCAGCTATCAGATTTCCTTGGAGGCACCGGGGATGACGGAAGCTGACTTATCTATCGAAGTCAAAGACGATATCCTGACGATTCAAGGCCAAAAGCAGGAGGAAAAGGAGAGCAAGGATCGCCACTTTTATCGGGTCGAGCGCAGTTATGGACATTTTCAGCGCACGCTGGCGCTGCCCGATGATGCCGTTGCCGACGAAATTAAGGCGACCATGAAGGACGGTGTGCTCAACCTTCTGATTCCGCGGCGTGAAGCCTCGGACGCTGAGGTTAAAAAAATCACTATCAATCACTAACCATAAACCCGGAGGAATCGTGACGGGCGGGCGGTTTTCCGCCGCCCGCTTTCTTCGATGTTACATTCCTGACAGGAGAACTTTCATGCAGCTGGCGCAACGTACTTGGTTCGCTCTGATATTACTTTTCCAGATAGCTTGGGTCCACGCCGCTTTACCACTAGAGGACAGCGGTGGCGGGAAACTACCCTCGTTAGCGCCGATGTTGAAAGAGGTCAATCCGGCGGTGGTGAATATAGCTACCTTTTCCAACCAGCAAGCATACAACCCGCTCTTGAACGACCCCTTTTTCAGGCGTTTTTTTAATATCCCGGATCAGCAATACCAACAGCCAGTACCGCAAAAACGCCAACAAAGTGCTGGTTCCGGTGTTATTGTCGATGCCAAAAACGGTATCGTCATTACCAATTATCACGTCATCAAAGGCGCCGATGAGGTACAGGTTTCTTTAGTAGACGGAAGATCCTTTACTGCTGAAGTGAAAGGCTCTGACCCTGAATTAGATACTGCAATTCTTGCCATCAAGGCGGATCAATTAAAGCAGGTGGCTCTCGCCGACTCTAACCTACTGGAAGTGGGGGATTTCGTAGTCGCCATTGGCAACCCCTTTGGCTTAGGGCAAACAGTAACCACCGGCATCGTCAGCGCCTTAGGTAGAACCGGTTTAGGGATTGAAGGCTATGAGAATTTTATTCAAACGGATGCCTCTATTAATCCAGGTAACTCAGGCGGCGCATTAGTTAACCTTCGCGGTCAACTAGTGGGTATTAACACCGCCATTATTGCCCCTGCTGGAGGTAATGTCGGTATTGGATTTGCCATTCCTATTAATATGGTAAAAGCCAGCATGCAGCAGATATTGGAGCATGGCGAAGTTAAACGCGGGCAAATAGGCATTGGTATTCAGGATATTACCGCGGAACTACGTGAAGCTTTCGATCTGAAAAATGGTCAACAGGGTGTGCTGGTAACGGGTGTTAACGAGGACTCTCCGGCAGAAGATGCTGGCCTCAAAGCCGGTGATGTCATTGTCGCCGTTGATGGCGTAAGCACTAAAGCTTCCGGCCAACTACGCAGTCAAATTGGTATCAAAGCCATCGGTGATAGACTCAATTTGACCATCATTCGTGACGGTAAATCTATGTCTGTATCGGTTAAAGTGGGCGACCCTCAACAGTTAAGTTCAATGAGCGGCAAACTCCATTCCCTACTAGAGGGTGCTCGATTTGAAAATAATCCAGATGGTGGTGGCGTACTGGTCTCCGGTTTGGCACCCAACTCAGCAGCGTCCTATAGTGGGTTACGCGCCGGTGATGTCATTGTCGGTGCAAACCGGATTCGAGTACGCGACTTAGAGACCTTTAAACAGGCGTTGACCCGTAACAGCCAGTCGGTGCTTTTGCACATTAACCGCAATGGGAGCTCGTTGTATCTGGTCATTCGTTAAAACTCGTATTCAATCAGTAGTCTGAGAGTTTGATTGGGGCTCTTCTCCTCCAGGCCGAAAATGACCCCAGTTTCCCAATGCAACTTACGGCGAATGCCGGTCTTAATATCACCCATTAAGACCGGCCCTATGGCCAGGGTGTCCTCGCCGCTATAGAGTTCCAGCCCAGGTTCGATCCAACGCGAATAGCGATAGCGCAGCTGTAGTCCCAGCGCCGTATCCAATTCATCCTCTATATCTCGCCCCCATTCCTGAGTCACTATAAAATTAGCGGTACCGCTCCATTGGCCCCATTCTCGCTCAAATAAAAGGCCTGTAGAAAACTCCCAAATATTGTTACCCTCCTCTTTTTCTAATTCGAAGAGTAAACCCCAATCAGCCCAAAACTGTCCCTGTTCCGTCAGTTGCCATTTTGCTTCCACCTCATAGGATTGAATCTCAAAACTTTCCTGATTGGACTTTGTTCCGCTCAGATAGATTTCGCCAAACCATCGCTCTCCCAGAGAACGTCCATAGGACAACAGGTACAATTGCAGATTATCATCAACACCCGGCTGATCATCTTGTAGAATCATACGATATTCAATTTCTTGCTCCAGCGCATCGACATAGGGATGGTAGATTTTGTTAACAATAGCCCCATCGGCTATCGCCAAGCGCACTAACAGCAGCCCGCCAACAAGCAAGAAGGTTAGGCTCGTAAATTTAAGTAGCGTTGAATGATGAGAGGTCATAACTATTTCAAAGTGGTGTTGACTGATGCCGCTTAACCGGAATAAAGCCGCAGGCCAAGGTGAATAAAAGAGCGGTCAAATAACCGCCAACTTGCGCTAAAGAAGGCGTCGCCTCGTAACCAATCAGCGCATACAAGAGCCGCCCCATTAAAGAGTATTCGGATAAATACGAGGAACTATCCCAGAGTTCGCGGGTAGGGCCGATCCAATCCGCCTGAGTAAACAGCAACATGGCCTGCGCGCACATATTGCCGCCGATTAAGGCTAGCAACAATGTTCCCACCCATTTTAGCTGTACTTGCGCTAAACTAGACAGCAAATAATAAAACAACACGCCAACACTAACGCCTATGCCAGCACCGATACTGCTACCCGCGAGGGCAGAACTGGCTTGATCGGGATGCGCCATAACGCCTTGCAGATAAACAATGATTTCAGATCCTTCTCTGGTCACGGCAAATGTCACTACGAGAACACAGCTCAGGCTAAGCCATTGTTTAGTTATGCCGACAACACCTTTGTGATTCAACAGGAAAACAATCAGTGCGAGCAATAAGCTGATGCTGAGCTGAATGACCGCATAGCTGACCTCCTGACCAACATAGTCAAACCATTCAGAAATGGCCACGATGTTGCTGCCAAAGGCATCAGCGGTCAGACTACCCAGCAATACTCCCAGCGCAATCCAATACCTCATACCACTCAAACTCTGGGTAACCGCCAGCAAGGCACTGATAATGAGCGCGCCCTCAAGGATTTCTTGCAGTATTAATGTGATAGAGCTTAAAAACATAATACCCGGTTAATCCTTCGCGAATAGCTCATTTTACGATCACTTTGCCCTGCGCCGTTTTTGGGAAAAACTCTCCGAAAAAGGGGTATTCCCCCGGCGGTAAGGGCCCGACAAAAATAACACTCTTGGTATTACCCGCTATGACCTTTTCCCGGTTAAGCTCATAGCTTTCAAACTCTTCAGCGGTTGTGTCCAGATTATTAATTAGGAGTTTAACCTTGGTGTTGGCAGGCACCTCAACTACAGAGGGATAAAAGAGATGGTCTTTTATTGCTATTTCAATGATAGGTGGCCCCGCAATAGCCTGCGTACTGACTATTACCAGCAACAGCTTTAACCACCGCAGACGGTGGTTTATTCTATTAGCTATGCACATCTGTTTTTGCCGCATCAAAGTCAATGATAAACGCGCTGCCCGAATCAAAACTCGACTGCTCCACCCGAATTTTCGCACCCTGTAGTTCAACAATATTTTTCACGATAGTTAAGCCTAAACCGCAGCCGGAAATGTCTTCATCAGAGGCCTGCCCGACACGATAAAAACGTTCAAAAATACGCTCTTCCAATTCCTTCGGAACACCAGGACCAGAGTCTTCGACGGTCAACCGTACTCCCTGCGGAGTAGCCTTCACACTGATGCTAATCTGACCACCCTTAGGGGTATATTTATTGGCGTTGCTCAGCAAATTTTTCAATAGCGTATTCAAAGCAAAGTCATTACCCTCAACCATACAGTGTTCGCCAAGCAGTTCAACAGTCTGCTGCTTCGCTTCAAACAGATAGTATTGCTCCGCTAGCAATTCCTCCGCCAGTACATAGAGGTCTAACTGCTGAATATTTTGAGTAAATTGTTCTGGTGTGGCGCGGTACAAAAATAGTAGCTGCTCCACCAAATGTTGCATCCGGTCAACCCCAGTACCGAGCTGCGCCAAGGCTTCACTCTCCGCAGGGACTTCTTGGGCAATATTATGCAGTTGAATCTTTAACGCACTGATGGGTGTTCTTAGCTCATGCGCCGCATCGGCGGTAAAGCGTTTCTCGCGCTCCAAGGTTAAACGCAGCCGCTCAATCAGACTGTTAACTGAGCGGGTTACTTGAGTTAATTCCTGACGCGAACCCAGGTTCGACACTGGCGTCAAATCATCGGCTTTTTTTTCGCGTAACTCTGCTGAAAGCTGGATCAAAGGTCTCAATCCTTGGTTAATAATGAGCCAAATCAGCAAGCCTACGATAGGAATACCGATTAACAGCGGGAATATAGACTCAAGAATGACATTCTCGGCCAATAGATAACGGGTATCGGATCTTTCTGCCAAGGTTACCCAAATGTCATGACTGCGATCAAAATAAGCCAGAGTGCGCCAGCGATAGCCATCAAAGTTAATAAAATCAAAGCCCGGCTTGAGCTCAGCTATGGCGATAGTCGGAGCGTTTGCAGATGCAAGCATCATTTTATTGTTACGCCACAGCTGAAATGCAATGGTGCTGGAGTGGTTTGAATTTTGAGGCTGTATTTCTATAGGTAGGTTGGCAATGAGTTTCGCCGTTTCCAACATTTGATCGTCAAACAGGCGCTCCGCTTCGGCCATACTGGAGCGGTACCCCTGGATGGCGGCAATGAAGTTAAAAAGGATGATTGTCGCCAACACCGTCAGCACCAGGAAGGTGCGAATCGAAGTCACGAATATTCAACCTTGTAGCCCACGCCACGTATAGTCTTGATAAAATTGGCACCCAGTTTTTTTCGCAATTGATGCACATGTACTTCCAAAGCATTGCTGGCGACCTCCTCATCCCAGCTGTATAAGCGGTTTTCCAGTTTGGTGCGCGCTTGGACTCGCCCAGCATTTTCCATCAACAACTTGAGTAACATATACTCTTTGCGTGGCAGCTCAAGCTCCTCTCCTAGCAAAGAAACATAATGCGTGGTGGTATCCAACACCACATCGCCAATACAAATTTCTGCAGATTTTACCGTGCTAAGACGGCGTTCCAACACTCTCAGCCGCGCCAATAATTCAGCCATCTCGAAAGGTTTGGCGAGATAGTCATCAGCGCCGCCGTCTAATCCGGCGACCTTATCATTGGCCGAATCGCGCGCCGTTAAGAGTAGCACAGGGAGTGATTTCGTATGCTGTCGAATCTGTTTGAGCACCGCTAAGCCATCAATATCCGGTAAGCCCAAATCGAGCACCAGAATATCCGGCGGCTCGGTTTTCACCACATGCAGACAGGCTTGCCCCGTCTCCACATGATTGACTGCGTAACCCTGCTTTTGCAGGGCCTGTTGCAGACCTTTAGCCAAAGGCCGATCATCTTCGACCAATAATATCTGCATGAATAGGACGTCCTTATAGTTGGTTATTTTTTAAGCTTAGCCTCCACCAAAGACAGGCGTTCGTCAATTTCTTTTTGCCGACCCGCATCCGCTAGCGGTCGATCAGGCCGCGCTGGAGCGCCCTTTGCTTTTAACAAATAATTTTTTGCTTCCCGATAACGTTTTTCATGAATCAAATAATCCCCATAAAAATAATTGCTATCAATGCCTATGGGGTTTACCGTCAGGGCTTTTTTTAACAACTGCTCCGCTTTTTCGTCGTCGCCAAAACCGATCGGCCATCCGGGCACATTAAAGTAGAGTGTGCCAAGGCTGGTATAGGCTGAGCCACTGAGCGCATCCGGGTCGATCGACAGGGCTTTTTCCAGATCTTTCTTAGAGGCTTTGGCGTAATTAAGTGCGCCAAGCCCCCCCTTGGCACCGGCGTAGGTAGATTTGATGATGCCACTCCAAATCCAGCCGTCCGCTGACTCCGGGTATTTCACAACGACCTGATCTGCTTCTTTAATCAGCGCCTCAAACGCACTCAGTTGCGCCTTTCCTTGCATTTGGTAATTCACTTCCGCCCAGCGTTCCTGCAAAGCGTGAACATCTGCTGTTAAATCTGCCCAGGCACTGTTAACCAATGGGGTTAAGAGGGCAAAAATACAGACGATTAGTTTTTGTCTGTTAATAGGATATTTCATCTCTAGGGACTCCAATTAATTATTGCTACCGAACATGCTGTTTAACAATGGGTAATTTCTTAACCAATGCGTTATGCACTATGCTCGGAAAGACTGCGTTGAGGGTAACAAAAAGTTTTTCTGGCCAGCCCATAAATGCCTGTTGACGGCCTTTGGATAATAACTTGAGCAATTCATCGGCAACCTGCTGCGGCGGGTCGACTTTATTACCCAGGGCTTGGTTGAGTGCAGTAACCGCTTCAGAATTTAATGCCGTTTCTGTGGCTCTCGGTGCCAGGTAAAATACCTTAATCGCAGTATCGGCCAGTTCTCTGCGCAGGGCTTCGGTAAAGCCTTTTAACCCCGATTTACTAGCGCAATAGCTAGCGAAACCGGGATGGCCGATACTACCAAAGATCGAACCAATATTGATAATAACCGCTTCTTTACGTTGTTTAAGTTCACCGATTAAAGCCTGGCAAAGCAACATCGGCGCCAATAGGTTGGTAAGGATAGTTTGCTCAACGCTACCAAGATCCTGATATTCCAGCAGCTGAAAATCGAGAATACCGGCGGTATTAATTAACAGATCAACCCCTTCCTGCTGACAGCACTCAAGTATCTGCTGCCTACCTTTCGGGGTAGTAATATCGGCAAGGATCATCTGATGTCTGTTCTGCGTGTTTGGCAATGACTGCTGCAGCGTCAGCAGCTTTGTTGCATTACGACCAACCAACAAAAGCCGACAGCCTTTATTGGCAAAAGTGTGAGCGATGGCCTCGCCGATTCCACCAGAAGCGCCGGTAAGTAGCGCCTTTTTATTGGTTAAATCCATGGCGTTTCCTTAAGCTGCCGCTAAATCTGCAGGCGCCGTAGTGAGCGAACGAAAAATATTACCATAAAGCTGATAGAACACTTTGGCGCTATGAATAATGACCCTTTGCTCTTCGGGTTGTCCGATTCGATTCATCAGATTTTCAAAGAACTGCAGATGCTGTTGATCCAATGACCCATGTGAATACAGATAAGAAAAAGCCTCTTTCGGTAACTCCAGGGAGCTCCTGATCCTATCGGCAGCCTGTTCAGCGATAGCGACGCTGGTACCTTCCAGAACCTGCACCATGCCAAAAAACCCCAATGGATTAACCCGGTTAACCATATCATAGGCATAGGCCACCATTAATTCTGTGGCAACATTGGGCGTGCTTTTACGCGCCGCTTCCTTATCAAAACCGCAGCACTCTATGTCATTTAGAATCCATTCCTGGTGTCCGATTTCCTCTTCGATATATTCCGCCACCGCCTCTCTTAGCCATTCTTTCTCTTGCGGTAGCCGCGCCCCCACCGCCATCAGCAATGATACCGTGTGCTTGACATGGTGATAGGCCTGGGTCAAGAAGGCAACATACTCATCCAGACTAATATTGCCCTGTAGTGATTTAACAATAATCGGTGCCGACAGCAACGTTGCACGTGCTGACTCCGTTTGCTTTTGTAGCTGTTGAAAAAAACTCATAGATTACCTACTCGTAAATTGTGGAACAGGTCACGACCGCCATATAACTTAGCTATCGGGTCGCGAAACTGGTTGAAAATAGCCTCGCGTTTAGGCCTGCCGTTTGCCGTTAGAAGATTTGGCTGATCACGCAGCGGTTGCGGTAATAAGTACCAGTCTTTAATTTGTGCATAGTCCGGCAGCGTTGCATTTTTTTGGTCGAGCCATTGTTGGATTTCCGTATTCTCAGTGTCAGTTCTGCGCGGAGAAATCAATGCCACGCAGTAAGGCCTGGTATCACCATAGACCACACAATCAAGTAACAGCGGGTTAGCAAGCAATTCACTCTCAATCCATTCCGGGCTAATATTTCTACCATAGCTGGAGATCAGCAGGTTCTTGCTACGCCCACGGATGTGCAGGAATCCTTTCGCGTCAATATCACCGAGGTCGCCCGATTTTATTTTGTCCTGTCCCCAACTCTCCGGCTCATTTACATAGCCAAGCATGGCGTTACCCCTGATGATAATCTCACCCATTTCCACCGCAACCTGCAAATGTGGTAAAGGACGACCGCTACTTTGATGGTCATGCTGAGAGGGGGTATTCAAACTTACCACGGAAGCACATTCAGACAGGCCGTAGCCTTCATAGGCAGGGATGCCTTTTGCGTGCGCCTGTTGTATCAACTCAGGCGCCACTCGACTACCACCCACAGCAATAAATTGTAATGAGGTGGGCACTCGCCAACCAGCATTAGCGGCAGCAATCAGCGACATCAATAGCTGGGGCGTCAAAATCATACTGTTGGGTTGATAATGGCTGATGGCGGTGGTCAGTTTATTGGCCGCAATGGACGAGCTGCCGGAAAACCCCAGCTCGCTTAAACTAGGCACAATGACCTCACCGCCTGCAAGCAGAGGGACATAAATACCACCCACATTTTCCAGCAGGGTCGTCAATGGCAGTACGCAAAGGTGCTTGGGTTTCGACAGACCAACCACCTCAGCCAGAGCTTGTGCCTGTTGCAATAATTGTTCATTGCTGAGGCACACGCCCTTTGGATTGCCGGTCGAGCCCGAGGTAAAGGTAATCTTTCCTGTGTTCGCAGGCAGCGCACAAGCACTGTCGCCCTGCGCCAATCGATGCATGGTTAAGTCTGTTACAGGCAACACTTTACTATCGCCAAGTGTTAGCGAAGCAATCCGGTCTGCAGAAGCTGTCACTATCGCATCGGGCTTGACACTGGTAAGGGCATGCTGGATTTGCTGCGCGGAAAAGAAAGTCGGTAATGGCAACAGGCGTATTCCCGCTTGCTGACAGGCAAGATCGATAAGCAACCAATCAATACCGTTATCCGCCAGCACCGCCAATGTTTCCAGTTTTTCCTTGGTCAGGAATTCTGTCAACCGATGACAGCGAGCCATCAGCTGATGGCAAGTCAACCCCTGATTGGCATTCCGGACAAGGAGATGCTCAGAACTGTGGCTATGCTCAAGCTGCGATAATAGATCTTTCATTGGCATCACACTGACGATTTAACTGGCTGGACAATCCCTCTACTTGGCTTTGGTATAGCGATAAAGCACTTTGCCATAAAGGGTGTTGTCGCAGTGAATCCATACCACCAGCTAAATTTCCAGCAATGACCCTGGGTTTAGATTGGTAGTATTTGCCCCATTGCTGCCGTTCCGCCAGTGTTAATCTGGTGGGTTCAGCCTCGGCTAAAAAATAGGTTCTAATACCTAGACGATTCAGTATTTTTTGCACTTGAGGAACCGCAGTAAACACCACCCAGCCAAAATCTGCCTGATGTAAAATAGCTGTCAGCAGGATAAAAAGTAGCTGGCTGGAACCTCTGTGCGTTGCCACCAAATTACCGATTTCAATTACACTTTCACGCTTAACCAAGCCCTCACAGCACTCACTTAGCAAATGTTCAATGGGGTGATCGAGATAGCGTTCGAGAAATAACGGATGCTTTTGTGCAGATCGAACGCCAGCAACGGCTGAAAACTTATCTTGGCAACTCAAGCTCAACAGTTTAGGCATAAACTCGGTGATAGTCGCGCCATAGGCGTCGGCAAATTTTTTGGCGACATAGCCTTCCACTATGTGCCGATTCAATGCCTGAGTGTCATGAAGCGCTACCGTTGGCAAAGGTTGCAATAAACGCTGAATAGTCTGGTATAACCTTGCTTCATGTTTTGTCGGTGCTAGTTGGCCCTGGACAACAGTATTCATTTTATCTACCTAAAAACTTCCCCAATTTGTTATCAGGTAGACTAGCGGAGTTAGCTTAACGCAATCTTAATAGCCAATGACAGTCAGCTAATTTTGCTCCAGATATGCGGCTGACTCTTATCTATCCAAATGAGAGTTAGTGACTATTGTATTCCGTGTGAACCCACGCCTGGAAAAGGGAGAGCTGTTGAAAGAAAGGTGGTACCTGACGGTGATGGTTACTGATGATGGTCATATTGCACAAATTTTTGCAGTGCTCCGCTCGGCAGAATCGGGACTCAACGGCTACATGACAGTAAAACGATTACATCAACGACAAGGGCAGTCGATCATCGTGGCCTGATAGAATCTATAAAGACTTAAACCTGTAAAAACTCTTTCTGTCTTTGATAACAGGATAAAAACGGCATGTTAATGTCTTTTGATGCCGACCCCAGCCCTTGGCTGTTACTCCTCATACCAGCTGCCGTCCGCCCGGCGCATCAACCATTGATACGAATACCAATAATATACGCCCGCCTCGTCACTAGCTGGCGCGGTACAATTGATTTTGTTGCGCCCGACAGAGCCCAGACCGGATAAATCCAGGACAAACTGCCGTGGCAGTTCATCACCGGGCGTTAGCGGGATTGGCTTGCCAGATGCGCCGTAGCAAGCCAGTTGCTTAATGTTATAACCACCCTTCGCCAGTACCAACCACAGTTTATTAATGCGTTCATCTTTGGTTTCTCCTTTCTCTACGACTACCGAGTTGACCGGTAATGGTCGTGAATTGATACTGATGATAAAGCGCTGCATATCCGCGTAGCCCGTTGCCATGGGGAAACGTGGCACCGCCAACAGGTCGGAATCCACACCAACAGCTCCCGATTGTTGAGCAACCCCTAAATAGCCCATTGCCCCGACCATTTTTTTAAGCGCTTCTGAATACTCCCCATAGGGATAGGCAAACAGCTCAGTTGTTATGCCCGTTTCTGTTGTCAGCCGAGCACTGGCTTGGCGTATATCGGTACTGATTCGCTGCCGCCATGCTGACTCTGATTCATTCTCTAATTTTCGGATTAAGTGCGCATGACTATGACTGTGGTTACCTATTTCAATGCCTGCTTCAGCGAGCTCACGAATCTGATCCCAGTTTAAATAGTTTTTATAACCTTTATCGATGGCCTCGGTACTGACAAACAGCGTAAAAGGCCAACCTCTTTGTTGAAATCGCGGAAAAGCTTCTGTGTATACCGAAAGATTGGCATCATCAAAGCTAATAGCGATGGTATTTTTCGGTAGCGGTTGCGCCTCGGCTATCGCTTTTAATATTCGCCCCAAGGGCCATACTGAGAAACCATGCTGTTCGAGGTAACTGAGATGTTTTTCCAAAATCGCCGGTGAGACACTGGTGGAAGCTGGCGTGTCATTGCTGACATGATGATAAAGCAGAACCACCGCATGATCATCCGTGGCGAGCGCCGGACTGGCTAGCAACAGTGCGCTAAGGCTCCACGACAGGGCACCGATAAAACCCACTAATGATTTAAGGTGTTTTTTCATTGATCACTACCGCCTGCTGTTGTGTGCGGTACCTTCGCAGCATCTTTTTCACTTCATCCACATAGGCTTGACGACGCTCAGAATAAAATAGCAGACCATCCGCTAATGACAGACCGTCCGGTGTTTTGTCGGCCTCACGCAGCTGCTGTCGAATCATTCGCAAAGGCCGGTATCTTTCATCGGTATTCACATTTTTTAGATAACCCATCACCGAATGGCTGACTGTGGGAAAAGCCTGCACCTCGTGTAGCGCCTTGACTGATCGTTTTTTCGGCACCATACCGCAGCCCGGTTCATAACACCATTGCCCAAACAAACCATTACCATGCACCGCAAATCGAGACCTTCCCCAACCGGATTCTTTAGCCGCCTGCACCAAGGCCAACGAGGTTGGGATGATATCAACCCGTCGTTTGAGTGTGGCTAATGACTCGCTAACCGATTCCGTACTCCATTCAACATTATATTCATTGGCCAATCTTTTCAGCCAAAGCTCATCCCACCAGGATATCTCAGCACTGATATCAAATTTACCCGCAATCGCCAATAGCTTGTTTCGATCCTCTAAAATTTCGTTGTTGTGAAACTCCACAATAGGCCTTAGATAGTTAAAAAACGCGGCTTTCCTTTCCGGTACCGTGCGGTAGGAGTGCATATCAGGAAGGGGGGCGAAATTAGGAGCAGCGGTGCGTACAAGAATAACCGTTAACGCTAGCAAGAGAGCAGCGATCAGCGCCAATCGGATGCGATGTTTAGGCTCAGTCGTATATTTGCGCCAAAGCGCTTGCCACTTCATTTCACTGCGCTGTTCCGTCTAGGCCCAGCGCTAAAAGTGTGGATAAATCGGGAAAACCATCGGCAATTAAACCATTGCTAGATTGGTATTCTCGCAGCGCAGCCCGGGTCGCAGGACCAATCACGCCATCAGCCTCACCCACCGCATAGCCGCGTCCTGCCAGAGCTGTTTGCAGTTGTGTAATCAAACTTCGACTGAGCACCGGTGCTGGCTTGAACACAGATGCCTTCAACCCTTGTCCGCCAGCAATCTGGTCTGCCAGATTGCCAACCGCTAGCGCATAGGACTGGGAGCGATTCCAACGCATGATCACCTGAAAGTTTTGATATGCCACGAATGCCGGACCTGAATGTCCCATCGGCAATATGATAGAGGCAGGCAATGCCATATCAGGCAGAGGCGCTCCGTTTGCCTGCAATACCCCAAGCCGACGCCAATAACTCAGCGGCTGCGGGTTACTGAGTTCGGCCTCCGAGTAGGGAAAAGATGTTGGTAACAAAACCTCCCTACCCCAACGTTCACCCCTACGCCAACCACTCTTATGCAAATAGTTGGCGGCTGAGGAGAGCGCGTCCTGCCTGCTTTGCCAGAGGTCGATCAGGCCGTCATTATCACCATCAACCGCGTACTGTTGGTAAGTCGATGGCATAAATTGCACGTGTCCCATGGCACCGGCCCAGGAGCCACGCAAACGCTCCACCGGCAATTTTTCTCGCACCATTAGTTTTAATGCTATGAGCAGTTCATCAGTAAAAAATTGGCTCCTTCGATCATCACAGGCAAGCGTCGCCAACGAATCAAGCGTAGGCATATTTCCCAAATAAGATCCAAAATTGGTTTCCAAACCCCAAAAAGCTACAAGATATTGGCCGGGAATACCATATTGACGAGTTAACTGCGCTAATAGATTGAGGTGTTCCGCGTACAACTGCCGACCCCGCTGCACCCGCTGGTCAGTCACCCGCGCTTTATAATACTGCTCGAAGGTCTGGATAAATTCCGGCTGCTTGCGATCCAGTTCGATCACGCGGGCCTGATATTCAAACTTTGCTACGACATCTTGCACGATCCACTCAGGGATTTCCTGCTGGCGAGCCAGACCTTGTATACGCCCCAGACATTGACTAAAGGTCTCGTCCTGGGCCATGACACCGTCCGCCAAAAACAGAGCGGTAAGAAGTAACAAAGGGGGGAGTCGCATCAAACACCTGACCTAGTGATTCAGAACAACAAAAGACCAAGCTATCTTGCCAATCATTTTTCATCGCTGCAACAGGATTCTGTCTGGCTGAGAGCATTAGCCTATGGATCAAGCGTTAACTTAGCATGGACTTTCTCAAACCCTGTTTTCGGGCTCGACTCATTACGTTGGCATCTGAGCAAAGATAGGGGTTAACCAGCAACGCCAAAGACGCTATCGCACAACCAACGACGGAAATAATGGAACTGGACCCTGTGGTGTGCGCCTTTGCTGCCAGATATCGGCTAAAAGCAACCATTGCTAAATACTGAAAACATAACTGCGGTCTTACCCGCTAAGTTGGCGTTTTCACCAAAGGTAACATCCTTTCCACTTTGACATTATTTTCTACACAAAAAATAAAAGCACTATATGATATGCACTGTTAGTCAAACGCGTCACCTGCACTCTACTAGACTGAGCGCAGTTGTCAGAAGCCATGCTAGCTACACCCATTTATGACTCCAACCCTATCAAAAGAGCTACCCCATGAACAAAATTAGCGACCAACAATCCTGGCTGGCCACCTGCCCTAAGGGCCTGGAAGACCTGCTCGCTAATGAACTCTGTGCCCTTGGCGCGGAGCAGCTCAAAAAAACCGTTGCTGCGGTGCACTTCAGTGGACCATTGGCTCTTGCCTACCGCACTTGCCTTTGGTCGCGCCTAGCTAACCGCGTGCTACTGCCGCTGACCCAGTTTGCAGTGAATAGCCCTGATGATCTTTATAACCGCTGTGTGGATATTGCCTGGGAAGAACATTTATCCGCAAGCAATACCCTTATGGTTGATTTTATCGGCACATCACGACTAATTGATCACACCACTTTCGGCGCACAGCGGGTGAAAGACTCCCTGGTTGATCGCATTCGCCAAGTCGAAGGCGAGCGCCCCAATGTCGATTTACAAAATCCGGATATCCGCATACAAGCACGCTTGCATAAGGGGGTTGTGACGGTAGCGTTGGATTTATCTGGCGAAAGTCTGCACCGACGTGGTTATTGCGGCGCACAAAGCCGCACTGCAATCAAAGAAAATCTGGCCGCCGCCCTCCTTATCCGATCAGGCTGGCCACAACTCGCCAAAGAGGGTAGCGCACTGCTTGATCCCCTTTGTGGTAACGCAACTCTGCTGATTGAGGCAGCCATACTTGCCGCAGATATAGCTCCGGGCACGCTGCGAACGGATCATCATTATGGTTTTCTTGCTTGGAAACAACACAACAGCATACTCTGGGAATCGTTAATAAACGAAGCACAGCAACGCCGTCAACAAGGTCTCGATCAACTACAGCTGGATATTCGCGGCTATGAAGCCAATCCCCGCATCGTTGAGCAAGCAATGCAAAACGTCCAAAACGCGGGCCTCGACGAGCATATCCGTATCGCCCATAAACCGTTGGAACAGTTTGGTAAGCCCACCGCCGACAGTGGCTTACTGCTGACCAGCCCACCCTACGGCGAACGGCTTGGCGAACAGCAAAACCTCAAACCGCTATATGCCAAGCTGGGGCAGGTGTTACAGAAAAATTTCGGACATTGGCGCGCGGCGGTATTTACTGGCAATACAGAACTAGCACGTGAAATGGATCTCGCACCCAGCAAACAATATAAGTTTTATAACGGGGCAACACCCTGCAAGTTACTTATTTTCGACGATTTACGTTCTAAGTCTGCGCTAATCGAACAGCGGCTGAACACGGCACCACCGCCACAGGAGCTTAGCGAAGGGGCGCAGATGCTACTCAATCGCTTGCAAAAAAATCAGCGGCGTCTCAGTAACTGGCTCAAGCAATCCGGTACTAGCTGTTACCGATTATATGATGCCGACATACCTGAATATGCCGTAGCCGTTGATATTTATGAAGATGCTTTACACGTGCAAGAATATGCAGCTCCGGCAACTATACCTGAGTCCCAAGCGCGCCAACGCTTTAACGAAGTCAAGCAGGCACTCAAAGCGTACCAGCCAAGCGCACAGCTTTTTTTTAAAGAACGCCGCAAACAAAAAGGCAGCAGTCAATACAACAAGCAAGCCACGTTGAAGACTAAGGTTTTCACCGTACATGAAGGTTCGGCGGCGTTAGAGGTCAATTTATCCGATTATCTAGACACCGGCCTTTTTCTCGATCACCGGCCCATGCGTCATATGATTCGCCGTATGGCGAAAGGAAAACGTTTTCTTAACCTATTTTGTTACACCGCTGCCGCATCGATCCATGCCGCCCTAGGCGGTGCCGAAAAAACCCTGAGTATTGATATGTCCAATACCTATCTCGACTGGGCGCGGCGTAATTTTGAACTCAATGGCCTAAGCGAAAAACAAAACCCTCTGATGCGCGCCGACTGTCTGGAATGGTTAAAACGCGGCGTCGGCGAGTTTGATCTAATTTTTCTTGATCCACCCACCTTTTCCAACTCAAAAAAAATGCAATCAGTATTGGATGTTCAGCGCGACCATGCGGAACTAATTCGTGGAGCGATGCAAAAGCTTTCCATTGGTGGCACACTGTTTTTTTCTAATAATTTCCGTAAATTTAAAATGGATACAGATATTGTCGAAGAGTTTGCCGTGAGCAATATTACCAGCACAACCTTAGACCCTGATTTTAAACGCAATCCACGTATTCATAATGTATGGCAAATAGAGCACCAGAGATCGCCAAATACTTGGATTTAGTCAGAAAACCCATATAGGATAGAGTTCTTATGAATAACTTCTTCTCCACATGCAAATAGCAAAATCGACAGACTATGCCTTGCGCGTTCTGATTTATGCCTTTAGCAAGCAACGTGAACTAGTCACGCAACAGGAAATTGCTGACTTCTTTGATATTTCCAGAGAACACCTGCGTAAAATTGTCCACGAACTTGCCAAAGGCGGGTTTTTGGTTACTCGGCGCGGTAAAAATGGCGGTATCGCCCTGGCTCGGCACGCCAGCGAAATCAATGTTGCCGAGGTTGTGATGCTGTTTGAAACGAAAGCAGCATTAATCGATTGTGACGGAATGGCTTGTGTGCTCTCCAGTAATTGTCGTTTAAGATCGGTTTTTAATGAAGCAGACCGGTCCTTCATGCAAACACTCGCTAAGTATTCTCTGGCGGATATTGTCAATGACTCTACCCAGCGTTTGATCTTTGCCTAACTGCATCAAAATTTAACCACTTCATCCTAAGGAACGTCTATTACAGCTATATGCTGATGACTTTTTCTTATAAAGATGTATTTGCAAAACATCTAATAAATGTTATAAATGTATTCGCAAAACATCTTATAAACAAGGAGAAGAATGATGCTGCTAAGAGTTTCCCCCAACCCCCTTCTGCTATTTATCACCACCATTTTATCGTTAGTTGCTTTTGAGTCAGCTTCCGCTCGTACCGTCGAAGTCGAAATGACCGTTAAGGAAGTTGACCTGGCCATCGATAATGCCGGAACCACCCAAAAAATGTGGACCTATGATGGCACCATTCCCGGCCCTGTCGTACGGGTAAAGCAAGGTGATCTGGTAAATTTCACGCTCCATAACGATGAAAAAAATAAACAAAGCCACTCCATGGATTTCCATGCGGCAGTCGTTGATGTATTAGATGAGTTTGCTGAAATCAAACCTGGCGAAAAAAAGAATTTTCAATTTGAAGCCCAATATCCGGGTGTCTTTATGTATCACTGCGGTGCACCCTCGATGGCAGAACACATTTCACGCGGTATGTACGGCATCATAATTGTCGACCCAAAAAATGGCTATGGGCCTGATTATCCGCGGCCTGATCGTGAGTACGTGATTGTTCAGGGTGATTTATTCAAGGACGGCACTAGTGCAGAGGACCGTAAATGGAATAACGACTGGCAAGCGGCATTGATCAACGGCAAAGTATTCCATTACGACCCGGTTCATGATGAAAACGCTACTCTCGCGTTGGAGTCCAAACCCGGCGAAAGGGTACGTATTTTCTATGTAAACGCTCATATTAATGAATCTGTTGCATTGCACCCAATAGCCGGCATTTGGGATCGGGTCTATGAAAATGGCAACCCGAAAAATACGCGCTACGGTATGCAAACCGTTGATATCGCACCAGCCTATGCACTAACCGTGGATCTGATTAGCCCGAAGGATCGGCCCACTAATAACGCCATCGTTGACCATGCGATGAAGCGTGCTCTCAACGGGGCAATCACCATTCTCCTAAACCATGAAGACGCGGACCCCGAAAAAGGTCGCAACAACAATCTAGTGTTACGTTAATCCAGGGGGTAAATCATGCGCTATCCCAGGCTCTTGAGTTTAAGTCAAAAGGTAGTTTTCAGCATTCTAGCGTTAACTGCTTTTGGTATTTCATCTGTGCAGGCGGCCGACGGCGAACAGCTTCTCAAAGAATCTTGTAGCAACTGTCATCAAATTAACACCCCTGACAGGGCATCGTTGACCTTGCAAGAAAAGATGACACGCAAAGGACCGCCTTTATATTTTGCCGGACATAAATATCAACAACCATGGCTGGAGAATTGGCTCCAACACCCAACAAAAATCACGCCCGCAGGAGGTGGTTTTTGGGTAAATGCGGTTGTCGTTACTGATGAGGGCGATGAGATAGATGAGACAAAGCTGACCAGGCATGTAGCAGTTAGCCAGGAACAGGCCAAGGCTATCGCCACATTCTTAATGACGCTCAAACCTTATCCCGAGTTAATCAATGAGGGTGAATATACCGCTAAAAAAATACCACGGATGCTGGCGGCCAAAGATTTCAGAAAATTTAAAGGCTGTGTCGCCTGCCATCGGGACGAAAAGGATTTCGGTGGTGTTACCGGGCCAGAGCTGTATACAGCAATGCAACGTTTAAAACCAGAATATATAGCCTCCTACATTAGGAACCCAACCGCTTGGGAACCCAGGAGCCTGATGCCTAACAACCATCTGAATGATGCACCAATCTACAAACTAATGAACTATCTGAACATAATTGGGGGGGATCTGCCATGAACAGTATCAACCGAATGATCCAGCCATTATTGATAGCGGCCGCCGTATACAGCTTTCCTGGCGTTGCTGCATCTGAAACGGGGATAACCGGTAAAAATCTTTACCAGGCATATTGTTCACAATGTCATGGCTTATACGGCGACGGGTTCGGCGTTAATTCCTATGATATTGACGTCGCGCCAAGAGATCACACCGATGCGAGCGAAATGGCTGCGCGCACGGATGAGGACCTTTTTAAAGCCATCAAGTTCGGGGGCAAGTCAGTCAACAAGTCTCCATTGATGCCGAATTGGGACGAGAACCTGAGCGATCAAGAGATACACCTCATCATTAAACATCTCCGTAAACTCTGCTGTGAAGGAGGCCAATAATGCCCCAATTATCCTATATGCTGCCCACAATATTACTGGCATTTGCTGCCAGTATCGCGCAAGCAGAGCTGAGAAGCTTTGACATGACCATCGAAGAAGTCGATCTCGAAGTGGCTCCAGGCCTTACTGCCAAGGTCTGGGGCTATAACGGTCAAGTGCCAGGCCCGTTGATTCATGTACGCGAGGGTGATGAGGTCGAAGTTAATCTGTTTAACAATACGACCTTATCTCACACGATTCACTGGCATGGTCAGTATATGACTAACAACTGGCGGAATGACGGGGTGCCGGATATCACGCAAAAAGCCATTGAACCTGGCGAAAGTTTTACCTATAAATTTATTGCCGAAAAGCCCGGCAGCCTCTGGTATCACTGCCATGTCAATGTTCCTGAACATCTGGGTGTACGTGGTATGTGGGGGCCAATAGTGGTCGACCCGAAAAAACCAACGGCGCTTGAAAAGAAAGTAACCAAAGATGCCATATTAATGTTTTCCGGATGGAACTCTGAGGTAGCTAACACCTACGGAAAGGGCGGCCATCCTGGCGAAGTACTCGACTATTTTTCGATCAACGGCAAATCATTCCCATTAACCGAACCTCTGCGCGTTAAGAAAGGCGATGTGCTCAGGCTGCGACTTTATGCCGCTGGCAATAACGTAGCCTTCCACACGCATGGACACGATATGCTGGTAACCCATAAGGACGGTTTACCCTTGCCCGAGCCCTATCACGCTGATGTTGTCCCATTACTGCAGGGGGAAAGACTTGATGTCATTATTGAAATGAACAACCCCGGACTATGGATTAATCATGACCATATCGAGCATCACGTCAGTAACTCAGGCAAAGCGCCGGGTGGCGCGGTCTTGATCATCGAGTATGACGAGATCGAAAAGCCTGACTGGTATGTATGGAAAGATAAGCCGGGAAACCCCGATTTTTATTTAACGGAATCTTTAAGCAAAGGTTATGGCCTCTTTAATACAGAAGCATTCAAAGGCAAGGCCCCCGTTGTTGAAGAAAAGCCCAAAAGACGGAAAAAGAAATCACAGAACTGAGCCTTCGGCTTCTGTGATAATCACTTTGCTAAAAAGTGCTAGGATTTTCAGGAAATTGTATGCCTACTTTAAGTAAAATTATGGGGTTGGTTTTTACTTCAGCTCTCTGTGGTCACACCTTCGCTCACGACTGGATTAGTTCGCGGCCGGACGCTCACGCACCGATTTCGGTGATGGGCGATCATACCCATAAAACCGGCGAGTTGATGCTCTCTTACCGCTACATGGAAATGGACATGAATGAGCTCTTGGACGGAAAAGATGAAATCAACCCGAGATCATTATTAAAGAATAGCACCTATAAAATGGCGCCAACGAAAATGACGATGAAGATGCATATGCTCGGGTTGATGTATGCACCCGATGACACCACAACGCTGATGGCCATGCTTCCTTATTTGGAAAATGATATGGATATGCTCATGAATATGGGTAGCTCACTTAGCCCGATGTTGATGAAGTCGTCGATGGAAAGTTCTGGGATTGGGGATATAAGGATAGGTGCATTACACAATATTTATTCTGATTCCAGGCAAAAAATTCACCTCAACCTGCTGCTGAGCCTGCCGACAGGGTCGATTGATGAGAAAAACTCACAAGGAGCGCTGCTACCCTACGCCATGCAATTAGGATCCGGTACCTATGATTTATTACCCGGCATCACTTATGCAGCCCAACAAGAGAGCTTTTCCTGGGGCGTTCAAGCTTCAGCGGTCATTCGTCTGGATGAAAATACGCGCGACTATCGCTTGGGAAACCGTTATAAAGTGCAAAGCTGGGTCCAGAAACCATTAATGAGAAATCTCTCCGCTTCGCTTCGCTTCACCTATGAGGACTGGGGTGAAATTAACGGCAAAGATAAGCGATTAAACCCCATGATGAGCCCATTGTCCGATGCGAATTTACAAGGCGGGAAAATAGTAATTGGGAGTGTCGGTTTTAATTTGACGCTACCCGCCGGCAACAGGTTGGCATTAGAATTTAATACCGAATTGAATCAAGACCTAGACGGTTTACAGATGGCCTACGAAGACTCATTAATGCTTGGCTGGCAATTGAGCTTTAAATAAACCTTTTGATTTAGGGAACCTCTTAAGCATTATGCACACTGAATTACTACCAATACACAATATTTGCATGTTTCAATAGAAACGTGGTGTAATTTTTTATCAGCTGTATAACTGAGAATGTTTCTTAGCTGAATGAAAAAATGATCACGTCGTACTAAAGGATTTATTATGAACTTTGAATTACCCCCATTGCCCTATGCGCAAAATGCCTTACAACCCCATATTTCTTCAGAGACATTGGAGTACCATTACGGTAAACACCACAAAACCTACGTGGCCAAGCTGAATACCTTGGTTGTGGGAACTGAATATGAAAATATGAGCCTGGAAGAGATTATCACCCATGCCAACCCTGGTGGTATTTTCAACAATGCCGCCCAGGTGTGGAATCATACCTTTTACTGGCACTGCCTAAGCCCCGAGGGAGGCGGTGAACCGAGCGGCAAACTAGCGGACGCCATAGATAGCGCCTTCGGCTCCTTTGCGGAATTCAAAAAAGCCTTTACCGACAGTGCTATTAACAATTTCGGTTCCGGTTGGACTTGGCTGGTAAAAAATAAAGACGGCACTCTCAGTATCATCAATACCAGTAATGCAGGATGCCCGTTGACTGAAGGGCAAACACCACTATTGACCGTAGATGTCTGGGAACACGCTTATTACATCGATTATCGTAACGCGCGACCGAGCTACATGGATGCCTTTTGGGCGCTCGTAAACTGGGCTTTTGTGGCCGATAATTTAGCCAAGTAAGCCCTATAAAATAATAAAACACCTTTAACATTTCGGGTTAAAGGTGTTTTATTTCTGAATGACGCCACTTCTGTTACCCAAAATAGTTCGATCAGGACACGCTAGCTCGAAAATATTTCAGCCCGCGACCCAAAACAACTATCTGAACCAACGCGGCTAGTGAACAAACTATGGCTATCGAATAACCCACCGCCCGCTCATCCGCAAAGACGTTATCGGTAATTAAGGCAATTACCGTCGTTCCCAGGCCTAGTCCAAAGATATTGGAAGTAAATAGAAACAATGCCGAAAACTGTGCACGCATCCGATTCGGCACCATTACTTGCAATGCCGTCGCTGACGGGGCAATAGGGAATGAGGCAAAAAAGGATGCTAACGCCATAAAAACTAATGAAAGATATAGATCACTAACTATCGGAAATAGTAATACCGGAAGGAAAAGGCCAACCCCGCCCCACATGCCAGCTCGCATCGCCGCATCTGGATGGCCTCGTCTTTGAAAATAATCCGCGAGCCAGCCGCTGGAAAATGTCCCCAATGTATTGAATATCAGCATGATTATGCCCAGATACAAGCCTGCCATTTCCGCCGACAGACCGAATTTTCGCATATAAAAGGCGGGTGACCATGACATAAGGCCAAATAGCGTTAGGGCTGCAAACGAAAAGCCCACGAAATGTGATGCTACGGTTCTCTTATTGCGTTTGATGTACGCCAAAACATCCTTTGGTTTAATAATGTTATCCTTCTGCTCTCGAGCGCTCAGGCTTTCATTCTTATTAATATTTTTTCTTCTGGGGTCTTTCACCGTCAGGAAGAATATTAACGCTACCAATACTCCAGGCGCGCCGATTACAATAAAAGTAAGTTGCCAAGGACGAAATTCCTGAATAGTCCCGAACAACGGTATTTGGATATCGGCCCAACCGCTTATAGCCGTAATAACAATACCACCAATTGTTAGCGCCAAACCCCCGCCAATAAAAGATCCCATGGCGTAGACGCTTAATGCCCGACCAAGTTTCTCTTTGGGAAAAAGATCCGCAATCATCGAATAGGCGGCAGGCGATAACGAGGCTTCGCCAATACCCACCCCCATACGCATTAAAAATAAATGTAAGAAGCTGCGCGCAAAACCACAACCAGCCGTTGCCAGACTCCAGACAAAAATGCCCACGGAAATAATCAAAGGACGTGATCGGCGGTCAGAAAGAATGGCGATCGGAATTCCCATGGTCGCGTAAAAGAGAGAGAACGCAAAGCCAAGAATTAAACTGAATTGTGTATCTGTCAATGCGAGGTCTGCACGTATTGGATCAATGAGCAGGGCCAGGATTTGACGGTCAACATAAGAAAGAATATAGACCAGCATACAGATGAAAACGACATACCAGGGATAAACCCAGCCATCACTTTTTGAGTCAAGTTCACTTGTTTTTTCGGTACTAATCACGCTCATGGAATTCCTATTAGTCCGCGCTGCTGGAGATCAAATAGCTCTCACGACACTCGCAAGTGACCATTAAGCTACGTACTTAATTGTGCTAGCTCTTATTCTGAATCAAGTTGATTTTTGATTTGAGAAAACATTATTTGACGTTAGCCTAGTGTTGCTACAGGCCCAGAGTTAAGCCACGTGAAACAAAGTACAGCCCAATTTACGCTGATATGCTTATTGGCTGATAACGTTTAAAAGTGCTTGTCGTTTTTCAACTCGAACCGCATGCAGAGCCCTTTCCAGAGCCTCCAACAACTCCGAGGGAGCCTCTACCCGCTCACCATAGCCCCCACTGGCCTCGACAATTTTTTCAAAGGCGGGGGACGGTTTTAGGTCAACAAGCGGCATTGTCTCACCAGACTGAACGGCTCTTCCGTCTGGATAGACTGCCCGGACAGCACGATCGACAGCCTTCCATCCGGCGTTATTGGCAACGATGATAAGAATGGGAAGATCCTGTGCTGCGGAGAGAAAATGGCAGGGTGTCGGATTGCCAAACATGTAGGAACCATCGCCCAGCAATACGATAACCGTTTTGTCAGGCGCACCCATCTTTACGCCCAAGGCAGCACCCAATGACCACCCAAGACCGCCGACAGAAGGCGCAATAAACAAACTTCCCGGAACGCGAAGATTTAATTGTTCGAGACACAATCCGGTTTCATTCACAACAATGGTATTTTCATCTATTAGACTATCTAATACCGAGGCTATCCATACCGGCGAAATGGGTATCTCTTGATTCGCATTTGTCCGTGCGATATCTCTTTGTGCTTTCAACTTTTCGCGGGCTGTGGCGACACGGCTTTTTCTTGCAGCGATATCAGCTTCATAAGGTTTAGTGAGCATTTCATCAAGCGATTCCTGCAACATAGAAAGAGCACTGCTTGATGCACCGGTAATCGCCAAATCATCTTCAAAACAACGTAGCGGATAGGTGCTGTAAATTGGATCGAACCCCAAATGTACAACTCTTGTTGCTAAACCAATCTTGATATCCCGTCGAATCCAGGGAACTTCACAGTCAATCACTATCACCAGATCTGAGGATGCCAAAAGATCGTTTGGCTGGTATCCCATATGCATCGGATGTTCACTTGGCAGATTAAGACAACGCGGGAAATATTGAATGACAGGAATAGCAAAGCCTGCTGCCAAATCTGCAAGTGTCTCTACATTCTGTGGTTGACGACCGGCAACAGACGTAATAATCATCGGCATATCGGCTGCTAAAATCCAACCGGCGAGCTGCCTTATCGCGTCACTGTCCGGCTGAGCATCCACGGCGCCAAAAGATCGCCTGCGCTGCACAATATTCTTGACTCTGGGCATTTCCACCAGAACTTCTCTGGGCATTGTCAGGTACACCGGGCCACGGGGTGCCGACATAGCAATATCTAATGCACGATCGATCACTTCCGTCGTATCCTGCCCTGATTTCAGTTCATAATCCCATTTCACCTGTTCGCGGACCATTCCGGCCTGATCAAAGTTCTCCTGCGCCCAATGCACAACAACCTCTCGGGACGCAATACTGCCGGACTCTGTATAGGGTGTGCGCCCGGCAACCAGTAATGTAGGCACATTGTCTCTGGCGGCATTCATCAAGCCGCAAAGGGCATTTGCCGTACCCACATTATTGTGAACACCAACGGCCTGTGGTCGTCCTGTCACCAAATAATAGCCATGAGCAACTGCCATCGCGGTATTTTCATGCGGAACGGCGATGAGTTCAGGAACAGCACGGCCCTGTTCCCTGGCGATAGTTAAAGCTTCAACAATAGGTGCCCAGTCTGTTCCGGCATTGATAAACAGGTAATCAACCCCTCTATCCTCTAGTGCGGACAAAAATACTGCCGCGTTTGTTGCCAACGCCTGATCTTCATCTGTTGCGACCTGGGTTAGCTTCGTACCGCCCTGTACTGGCTTCATCAGAGCACTCCAATAACAGCAATCTCAACCCGCACATGATGATGTGCTAAGGTCGGGCCCGTAGTGGCTCTAGCGGGTGGATTTTCAGGATCTATCCAGTCCTCCCAGACAGCATTCATCTCATCAAATTCACGGACGTCAGCCAGCCAGATTTGTGCTGACAGCAGTTTGGATTTGTCGCTACCCAATGAATGCAGAATGTTTTCAATCTTGTGTAGGATTTCTTCAGTCTGTTGTTTTATACCTGCCGTCCAGTCATCAGCCACCTGACCAGAAAGATAGATAGTGTCACCATGAACCACTGCCTGGCTCATACGAGAACAAAGACCATAGCGTTTAATCGTCATTTCATTTCTCCTATACTTGCTATTAATTGCCGCGCCAACGATTTCAGAAGTTTCTGCTAATGGATAAAGTCCATTCGCGGCCACGGGAGAAAGCACCATCGGCAACACCCTGCGCTGTGCCCAAGGAGTCAGCACCATTAATCAGGTAAATCTCATCATGCAAATTCTTGCCCGCCAGCATAATTCTCCAATCCTGATTGGGATCTTCAAAAATAATGGCGGCGTTGAGCAGGTTATATGATTGCTGCTCAAGATATGACGCATTATTGGTGGTCTTAAATGCAGAGGATCGATAAATCCAGTCGAGACGCAACGTAAGGCTGCCGAGTTCTCCCACATCTTTGCTATAGGCAGCTCGAAAATTTGTTGACCATTCGGGGGTATTGGTTAGCTCAGACGACTTATTGATGGTGTTGTTATTCAATACTTCCGTGGGGATATTGATATATTTAGCATCAAGGTAGCCAACACCGAACATAAAGTACCAATTTGGCGTCGGGACGATGCTGCCCTCGAGCTCAAAGCCATTAATTCGCGCATCACCGGCATTGATAGTGACTGGCGCAAAGCCTCGGCGCACCACCGTTTGAATATCCGTGTAATCGGTATTGAAGATGGAACCGTTGATACGCAGCCAGTCTTTCGTGTATTTAAAACCCACCTCCCAGACATCGGCAAACTCGGGGCCAAAAGTCGGAACTTCCGGTAAAGGCGCCGGAATCCGTTGGTGGAAGCCGCCGTTTTTGAAGCCCTCCGAATAGCTCACATAGGTCATGAGTTCATCGGTGACATAGTAAGATAGGGTCGCCATTGGCGTTGTTTCAGAGATTTCATTAGTAACCGTATCATGCGGCAGGATGCGGGAACCTCCCTGATCCAGCGGAAGTAGCAATCCTGTTGGACTTAGGTAGGGGGTCAATGCGTATTGATCAGGTAAAAAAGTCTGTTTTTCTTTGGTGTACCGCAGACCGGCCGTTAAGCTCAGTCGCTCAGTCAGATTGTAAGTAGCCTGTGAAAAAACCGCTTTGGTACGACTTTCCACTTCTCCGCCACTCAGAATCGAACCTATTGATAAGTCTACGATATTGGGATTTTCCGCTTCCTCCGTAAAATAATACAACCCGAACATCCAGTTCAAACGATCATCCAATAGAGTTCCTGAAAACTGTAGCTCCTGGCTAAATTGATCCTGCTGCAAAACATCACCCGTATGAGCGATGGTCAATGGTGTGTTATCGCCGTCGCGACGCGATGAACTATCGACTTTGCGGTAGGACGAAATTGATTTGATGTTAAGAAGATCAAGATCCCAATCAACATGCAATGCCGTACCGTAAACATCCAGTTCAGAGACCAAATCGGCGTTAGCTGCCACTTTATGCGGTGCTAATTCCCATTGCGAATTAGCACATGCGCTATTGCCAAGCGGGCTCGATTGCGGTGGCGGGAAACTGACCGGACAACCCGCCGAGGCGGCATTCGCTATTGCGACAAAGGGTGCGCGATCATTGATGCCCACCAGCACGTTGGGCGCGCCATTTTCTCGTTCATGCGTATGATCGGCGGTAAAAAAGAACTCCAGATTATCCGAAGGGGTAAACAGGGCGGCAAACCGAACTCCGCGGCTATCGTCGTCACCCATATCTCGCCCGGTAATGATATTTTTCACATAACCATCACGATTGCGCACAGTACCACTAACCTGTGTCAACAGCTGGTCTGAAATAGGAATATCCAGTGCGAAGGTTCCATTTGTTTGATTATCCGATCCTAATTCAAACTCTACCCGTCCACCAAATTCGTTCGCTGGCTTTTTGGTATGTATAACAACCGCGCCACCAATGGTGTTTTTACCGAATAAAGTACCTTGGGGGCCCCTCAAAACCTCAATTCTTTGTACTTCGATAAAGTCGAATGCGGCCCCAATAGATTGTGCCATATAAACACCATCAATATAGATGCCTACACCTGGCGCCGTGGTAGGAACAAAATCGGTCTGCCCTATACCTCGAATAAAAACGCTGGCGGCGGCATTACTGCCGGATGCGGAAGCATAGCTATCAAACGACAGATTCGGTGTGATATTGCTTAAATCCTGTGAACTGTTAATTTGGCTAAGCGCCAACTCGGTTCCTGAAATAGCTGTTACGGATAACGGCGTATCCTGTAATGATTCTTCACGTTTACGCGCTGTAACTGTGACTTCTTCCAGCACAAAACCTTTAGTTTGTTTTTGATCTGGGGTGCGTGAAGATTTATTCCCGGATGAACTTTCGGGCTCCACCGGGGCCGCTTTTATGACGACGGAGTCTTTACTGGAAAATGAATAAGATAACCCACTTCCAATCAGTAACGATGACAAGGCACTCTCTAGCGCAAAATTGCCAGCTAAAGCGGGGGCCGCTTTGTCAGCAACAAGACTCCGACTATAGATAATTTGAATGTCCGCACGTTCAGCCAATTGCTGTAAAGCATCGCCCAAAGGTTGCGCAGGGATATCCAATTTATAGAGGGCCCCTTCTGCTACTGCTTGATTGATTGCGCCAACAGTGAATAACAAGGCCACCACCAGGCAAATACGTTTTGAAAAAGTCACTCCCCATCGCTTTAAACTATTATCCCGACAATCCGGATATATTCGGTTTAAATCCAACATAGTTTTCTCCCGGTTCCAGCCATTATTACTATTAAAAAATTAACTTGTTTAAAGAGTACGACGAACTCAACCAGAATATCCCCCATTGCTCATAGCTAAATTATTGGCACACCGGCTGACGAATGCAGCTCATCATACAAAGAGGAACTCAAAAAAGTACTCGTCATTAGGATTCTTAGATGGGGGGTTTTCGGGCGCTATACGTCTTATAATGTATGGCAAGATCAATCCCCGAGTCTTGGAATTTTTAATATTGTGATAGATAGCGAAAACAGGACGTTATCCTCCCTATATAGGTTACACCGAACCTCAATATTTCGGTTTATCCGAGGACGCCTGCGTAGCCGGGAAAAAGCAGAGGAATTAACCCAAGACGTTTTCCTCAAGATGATCGGGTTAATGGAGCGTTCTGAGGTAAAAAACCACAAGGCGGCACTATTTACTATCGCTAATAATCTCTTAATTGATACATTTCGGGGTGAGCAAGTACGTAGGAAGATAATTTCTGAATGGGATGATGAAAGCGCGGAAGTGGCAGGAACAAGTAATTCAATGGAATCGAGGCTGGATAACCAGCGTATTGTTAATTGGTTATGCGAAGCTATCCTGGCATTACCGGAACGCTGCCAGGAGGCTTTTATACTGCGTAAGATAGACGGTTTAAGCTATAAAGAAATTGCTGCATCAATGAATTTGTCTGTAAAAACGGTTGAAAAACATTTGGCGCGAGCGCTTCTAGAGTGTAAAAAATACCTGAATGCCAAGGAAAATAATGTGCATTCGCTAGAGCAGGTTCGCAGGAAGAAAATAACACATTACTAGGTTACTTATTAACGCATGAAGACATCTGAACACACTAATGGAATTGACCGTATTAGCGAAGAAGCCGCGTTATGGGTTATTCGTATGGAAGATGAATATGTCAGTGACGAAGATATAAAGCATTTTCGTGATTGGATGTCTATTTCAGAACGGCATCGTTCGATTTTTAAAGAACTCAGTCAGCTTAGCCATGAGTATAATCATCTCGGGGTATTATCGAAGGAGGCAGACATCAACCTTTCAGATAACCTCACCCAGCTACAGTCAACATTGAAAAGGTCTCGTCTCATTACAATTAAACAGTGGTGGTCGGCACCTCGCATCACCGCAGCCGCCATGGTATTTTTGGCCCTCTTGACCGGTCTTTTGTTTTTACCGAATGAGCAAATGCACCTGACTCATATAGGGCAAAGACTAGCCATCCCGTTATCTGACGGATCAACCGTATACCTGAATTCAAACTCGCAAATCAAAGTCAATTACAAACGACAGCAGCGGTTCATCGAACTCGTCTACGGCGAAGCCGTTTTCGAAGTAGCAAAAATGCCAGACCGGCCTTTTGTCGTGCGTTCTGGCTCAGGGACAGCAACAGCCCTGGGAACGGAGTTTAATGTACGTAATCGCCATACCGATGTGACCGTAACCGTTTTATCTGGCACTGTGCTGGTTGAACCCGATGTAACCGATCCCTTTGAGCCTACTGCTGCATTCGAAAACAATGACGCTCACGAACTATTGAAAGTAGGCCAGCAGATCACCTACAACACACAACTTGGCAAAGTACAGGAATTACCAGAAAAAGAACTAGCACGTACCGCATCATGGCGCGAAGGAAGACTCTTTTTTGATGATAAATCTCTTGAAGAAGTGATTCAGGAAATCAGTAACTACACTACCCAAAAAATTATCATTGCTGATGGCAGCCTGCAATCTTTACGAGTCGGTGGTGTCTTTAAAGTAGATGATATAGACAGCATACTTTCCATGCTAGAAGCGGCATTGCCAGTCAGTGCTGTCCAGGTTTCCCCTGACCTCATCATGTTACTTGAACGAAAAAAAACTAACGAAAGTATAGTTTCACAATAGCAAGAAGGTGTTTATTAATTGTTGGCGTAAGTGACTTACATTTTACAGTGGTCCCTATCGGACCCCAGGTGACTCCAGCTTTTCCTGTCCAAGTCTGAAAATAGCCAACAGTCGCTTTATACCATTTCTTATTTTGGCCAAGGTTTGGCACAAACTCTTAACCCCCGTCTGTCACCCCAGCGAAGAGTGTCTTCTACCCCGTCATATGTTACACCTAGTCGGGGTGGGAAAATGCCAGTTCTGTGCAGCCGATGATCTCTACAGAATCACACTTGTTCAAGACAGTGATTCCCTGGAATTCAACGCTACCCTCTAAATTGTTAATATTGGTTTGCATTATGTTCAGGTGCGCAGGATATTAGGGAAAACAAAATAAGGCCTGCCCCTTTTTTTTATCGCCAACGCCTATTGCGCCCGATAAAAATCGGAGCTTTTACTCTGGCCCCAAATGCCCTAATCGACAGGATTCAGAATGTCTAAAGAAAACAAAGACTTTTTTGCTAAACTAATAAAGTCGCTATCGGCGATTGAATCAAACGAGATCAAAGCAACCTTTCTGTCTTTTACCTTTGTCTTCATTCTAATGGCCGCCTATTATTTATTACGCCCAGTGCGCGATGCCATGGCGAGTGACTGGACCGATACCGAATTGAGTATGCTCTGGACACTCAACTTCTTTATAAGTACGGCAATAGTAGCTGTTTGGGGTTTCGTAATAGCACGCATACCATTTAATAAACTGGTTCCCGGCATCTATACATTTTTCGCAACCAGTTTTGTTTTTTTCTTCTTTGCTACCCAATCCCTGGAGGATCGCGTCCTGGTGGACAAGAGTTTCTATATCTGGGTGAGTGTGTTTGCCTTGTTCCACGTTTCGGTATTTTGGAGCTATATGGCCGATATCTTTAACAAAGAGCAGGCCAAAAGACTATTTGCCG
This sequence comes from Pseudomonadales bacterium, assembly GCA_024234615.1. Taxonomy (NCBI): domain Bacteria; kingdom Pseudomonadati; phylum Pseudomonadota; class Gammaproteobacteria; order Pseudomonadales; species Pseudomonadales bacterium. Next base: position 17,602 of record JACKNY010000001.1, on the reverse strand, counting down.
TTATTGCTGCCGGTGCCAGTCTAGGCGCCATCTTCGGGCCACTGTTATCTGGTTTTATGGCCAATGCCATAGGCATCTATGCCATGATGCTTATTGCCGCTGTGATGCTGATGATTCCTGTCCCCATTATTCTTTATCTCGCCAGACTTAAACAGACAGAATTAGGCAATGCTGAAGTCGCTATAGATATCGAAAAAGCAAAGATTGGTGGTTATCCACTGAGGGGGTTTCATGACTTTTTTACCAACCCTTACCTGCTGGGTATTGGCATCTTCATAATTCTCTATACAGGTATCGGTTCTTTTGTTTATTTTGAACAAAAGAATCTGTTAGCCGAGTTCACCCTGGAAGAACGAACGTCCATATACGGCTACCGCGATGCAGTGGTCAACACACTTACCTATTTATTGGCGTTCTTTTTAACAGGCCGCCTGGTAACCAAGCTCGGGATGCCCGTTACACTTGCAGTGGTGCCGGTGGTTTTGATATTCGGCATGCTGATTCTCTCCTTCTCTCCTGTTCTGATGGTGGCCGTCACCATGCATGTGGTTCTCCGGGCTGGCAACTATGGGCTGACCCGGCCCGCCAGGGAGATGCTGTTTACACTGGCAAGCCGTGAAGACCGCTTTAAGACAAAACCGGTTATCGACATAGTTGCCTATCGCGGTGGAGATGTGATTATGGGCTGGTTCTTCACTGGGCTGAGTACAGGGCTGGGGCTAGGGCTGGCAGCTATCGCTGCGGTTGGTGCCGGTATCGCAGCTGTTTGGGCGTTTGTCGGTTATCGACTAGGTAGACGCTTTGATCGACAAGAAGCTGAACATCTAGATGAAGTTGAGACAATCGCTGCAAAGACTTCGAAATAAGTATATCGATTAAAAAAGTACTTTAGGTACACCGGAAAGACGTTTGGCTGTTGCTACACTGCCAGAGTTGTTGGCTGAAACGTTACCGCTTCCAATTCACTCTTGCTCACTTATATGGTTGTTTGGGTCGCTAAAGCCGTGCTTCAGCTGCTCATGAAGGCAATCATTCGCTGCCGCTCCCTGGCTTCCGGCAACCGCCCGTAATTAGCGCCCATATTATCGACCATATGTTTGAGCTTGGAGGTGGCGGGAATCACGCAGGTAGTCGCAGGGTGACTCGCCACGAACTTGAGGAAAAACTGTCCCCAGCTCTGGCAGCCAAAGTCGTTTGCCCACCCGGGTACTTCTTTGCCTTTGACCCGGCGGAACAGATCACCGCGAGCAAAAGGGCGGTTGATCAAAGTGGCGATACCTTTGTCGGCGGCCATCGGAAACAGCCGATTTTCAGCCTCGCGATCCATAATATTGTAGCTGAACTGGACGAAGTCCAGCGGCTCCTTGGCCATGATGTCCAGCAAATCATCATGAGAACGGCCGTGGGAGGTAGTGATTCCCAGGTAGCGGATCTTACCCTGATCTTTCCAGTCCCGCAGGGTTTTAAGGTGGTTCCGCCAGTCACGCAGGTTGTGTATCTGCATTAGATCCATCACCTCGACGCCCATCTTATGCATAGAAGCGTGCATCTGATCGATGCCCGACTGCTTGCTATCGGCCCACACTTTGGTGGCGACAAACATCTTCTCTTTTCCGTTGACGTTCTGTAGCAAGTGACCGATCGCAGTCTCAGCAGTGCCATACATAGGTGAAGAATCAATCAACTGACCCTGTTGGTCAAAAAATACCTGAAGAATATTGGTGAGCTCCTTCCCTGTCTGAGGTTCACTGAAATCGTCAAAGGTACGCGAAGAACCCAAACCGATCACGGATAAGGTTTCACCCGATTTAGGGATTGTTTTTTTGATGGCTACGCTCAGTTCTTTGGCAGCCAACCATGGGCAATACAAACTTATCAATGCTGCGACGGAGAGCTTTAGGGCGTCGCGACGGTTTCGCGAAATCAAATCTTCCTTCATCGTACTTCTCCTAGTTATTAATCAAGTTTCGGATATTGGTTAATTCTCTGACTTCTTATTTTTCAAATCGTGCGCATTACCAGTTTTAACTAAAGATAGTTTTAGCAGGCCAGTCAGGCAGGTTTCCCGAAGGTCTTCAGTACGATTAATGTTAGCGCGGGCAACAGGGTCAACGTCACAATCGCCGCACCAATAATGCCGAACATTACGATCGCCCCGACGCCGCGATAAAGCTCTGTACCTGCTCCCGGAATCAGCACCAGTGGCGCCAACCCACAAATGGTGGTAATCGTAGACATCGCAATAGGGCGCAATCGCGCTTCAACAGCTTCTTTGACCGCAGCCGATGCGTCCATGCCGACTTCCTGCATATTAGATACTGCCCGATGCACAATTAAAATCGGATTATTGACGACGGTACCCATGAGTATCAAAAACCCCAGCATGGAAATCATATCAAAGGGCTGGTTGATGGCATTAATGCCCAGCAGTGGCAATGCGCCGCCAATGGCGTTGACCAACCATAAGCCTACAATTCCACCAGCGATCCCCAGTGGTATTGAGGTCATGATCAAGAGGGGGTAACCCCAGTGCTTGAAGATTGCAACCAATAACAGGTAGACCACGACTAATGCCACTAGGTAATTGCTCGTTAATACATCACGGGTTGCATCCAGTTGATCGGCAGCGCCGGAAATCGTGGTTCGAATATTCGACGGAATTTGTCCATTTTTCTGCAGGTATTGCACGACTTCCTCGCGCACCATGCGGACGCCGGTTTCCAGCGCAATACTACGTGGTGGAATGATATTTAGAGTGACGGTACGGCGACCGCCGACACGCCTTATCGTACTGGTATCAACCGTCTCCACAATATCGGCGATTGAGCCCAGCGGCAACACCGAGCCGCTCGGTGTGTATACCGGTAGTTGATCGAGATTATCCAACGATGCATTTTGACCGGCACTGCTATATAGATAGATATCAATTTTATCATCAGCCAGAAAAAACTCGTCAACATAACTGCCGTCCGTTAATGCCGAAACTGTAAATCCCAGCACATCCGCAGTCAGACCCAATTCAGCGGCACGATCCCAGTCAGGACGAATCTCCACCATCGGTTGCGCCAAGGCTAACGAAGACGGGTTGGTCTGAATGCGTGGATTATCGAAAACCGCTTCCGCGCGACGATAAGCTGCCAGGGCAACATCGTAGATAGCCCCCAGATCCGGCCCGGCGATATCCAGGTTAATACTACGGGTACCACCATCGTTGCTGGTAATGATAGAGCCTCGCGCTGCGAATGCTCGCATACCCGGATATTCCTTATATTTTCGGGTGATAGAATCCATTAGCTCATTGATATCACGGGGGTCGACCGGTTCGGCAATGATGCGTATCTGGTCGGGCGCAACGCGCATATTAAAATAGGCGAATGCCGGCGCCTCTGCCTCTCCTCGGTGAAAACGTGCCGGATCATCGCCGACGAAGGGCAGTAAATACCGATCCAGGTCGGCGGCAATCGCCTGCATCGAGGCAAGATTATATCCCGGCGGCGCGTTCATGCTGGCGAAGACTTTGGGTTCCTCGCCTTCCGGCAAATATTCAGCAGGCGGTGTTAATCCGATAAGAATGGCTAAACTAATGACGCAGGTGATCAGGATGCAGCCGAGCCGACGCCGAGAGGTAGCCAGCAACCAACTGACTGCGCGCAGTGTCGATTCACGCAGACGTCCGCTCGGGTTTCCGTCGCCTTCAGGTTTAACTAGACTAGCACGCGGAGCCAATTGCAACCGAGCCGCTGCGGTGGGCAGCACCGTAATTGCCACTAACATTGATGCCAGAATCGCTGCCGATATCGCAATGCCGATATCCGAATAGAGTTGCCCGACCTCTAAATCGACAAATGCCACCGGCAGGAAAACCAGGACCGTGGTGAGCGTGGAGGCAAGCACCGCCGGCCAAACCTGACGCACACCCTCTAGCGCCGCTTCAAACGCGTGCAAGCCGCGTCGACGTGCTAATTCAATGCTTTCCAGCACAACGATACTGTTGTCAAGCGTCATACCAATCGCGAAGGCGATACCGGCTAGCGAAATAACATTGAGGGTGCGCCCACTGACCAGTAATCCAAGAAAAGCTACAATAATACAGATGGGAATCCCAATCACACCTACTGCAGTAGCTTTCAGCGAGCGCAAAAACAAAAACATTACGGCTGTGGCGAGAAGCGAACCCAGAATCAGGTTTTGCCATACATTTCTTACAGAATCCTCGACGTAATGCACGTCATCCGCAAACAGCGTAACGGTCAAACCGACCGGTTCGAGCACCTCGCGATTGATCGCAGCTACCTCTTCCAGCATGGCGCGTTTGATGTCAATGACGTTGGCGCCGGACTCACGCCTCAACGCCAGAAAAATATTGGGCTCGGCGTTAAAATAAGTGGCATCACGTTTTTCGGAATGATCTAACGATACGGTGGCAACGTCCTCCAGACGAATAACCGTATCGCCGCTACGTTTCAAAATCAGCTGGCTCAAAGCGTCAATGTTGTCAAAACGACCGATGGTGCGCAGCAGATACTGACGTTTGCCCGATACAATCTCACCACCGGAACGGTCCCGGTTACGGTTACGAATCGTCTGCCGGATATCGTCATAGGATAATTCGCGCTGCGCCAACCGCGCCGGATCAACCAGAATCTGAATTTGCCGCTCGACGCCGCCACGCACGTACACTTCTGAAATGCCGGGTACGCTGGACATGCGCAACTTAACATTGTCCTCGATAAAATCCAGCATCAAATCCATATCCAATTGCCGTGGATTTCCCGGCAATGGTGTGATGCTATAAAACATAAACGCATTGCTCGAAAACGAATTGGCATAAATTTGCGGTTCATCGACATTTTCCGGATACGATTGAACCTGGCTCAGCGCATTGTTAACGCGAATCAGCATCTCAGTAATATCCGTGCCGAAAGGGAATTCAAGTTCAATTTCAGCCTGTCCGCTACGGGCGGTGGAGACAATACGGGAAAGGCTGGGCAGGTTACGCAAATAATCTTCCTGCTCAATAAGGATTTCCTTTTCCACATCCTGTGGTGTCGCACCGGGCCATATTGTGCGCACGCTGATCACCCTGATATCAAGGTCGGGGATCATCTGCACAGGAATGTTCAATGCCGCCGTAACACCCAGCACGCAGACAATCAATACGGTAACCGTCACCAATATGCCATGCTGAATAATCCGCTCAAACATGAAACTGTTCACCTATCCACATGATCATGATGGATTCCTGCAGCCGGTCAACATCACGGTAGGCTACGACTCACCGGCAGCTGTGGCGTCGCCAAATAGACGCGTTGGCCGTTTTGTAGCGACTCGTTACCCTGAATCACCACCTTGGCGTCCCTGGATAAACCCTCAAGAATCTCAACAAAGCCATCGAAAGACGCTCCCATGCGAATCGAGCGCTCCTCTGCCACCAATCCGTTAGCGCCTGATGCAACGGTCCAGACTATTATACGACCATCGGGATAACGTACGATTGCATCCTTCGGTGCCACCATGCCCTGGCGTTCGGAGGGTATTTGTAACGTCGCATTTACCGACATACCAGGAAGAATTTTGCGATGAATATCGTCGACTGTGACGCGCAGCAAAAAGGTCCGTGCGCTGGAATCCATTACTGGTACGATAGTTCCGATTCGTCCTTGATAAACGGTTTTCGGATCGGCGTTAAGCCGAAAGGTGACCGTAGCATCAGACCCGATTTGCGCCAAATAATCCTCTGCAACAGCAAAATCCAAACGTAAATTGCTGGTGGCAACGAGTTCGAATATACCATCGCCAGGTGAAACCCACTCCCCTATCTCGGCAAGCTTTTTACTCAGGATGCCGTCGAAAGGTGCTTTTAATTTGTGCCTTTTCAATATCTCTTGCTGGTAGTTAGCTTCCGCCGTCATCTGCTGCAGTACCGCTTGGTCTTCCAGAGCCTCCGATTCAAGGCTACGCACGACGCTTTCCGCAATACTGCGCTGTGGGCTCAACGTCCGCGCCTCTTGCAAACGACGTTCAACATCCTGTAATGCACTTCTGGCCTGTTCAACCTTGGCGATGGTGCTTTGCCATTGCAGCTCGGCCAGTACCGAGTCGAGCTCAAGCAACAGGTCACCGGCAGCAATACGAACGCCTTCATCCGCATATATCGCCGTAACCAAGCCACTGGTGGCTGTCGATAAAGTCGCAACGCGCGGCGATGTCACCGTACCTGTTAGCTGCAATGTACGAAAGATGGGTTGCTCCTGAATAGGTGCTATGCTAACCGGAACCCCTTGTTCCAGCGCCGCCATCCCGTGCATTACATAGGTCAACGCTGTCAACGAAAAAAGCAGCCGTACATATCTACCACATAAAAGCTCAGCCCATTTGACCAGCCGGGGACTCCCCCTCTGACTGACAGGCACACCACAAAATGACCGATGCCGGTGCCTGTCCTGAGAATCAAATCTGATTTGGTAGCAATAATTTAAAGCGCGCATTAACCCTCAACCCCATGAACACTAAAGCTTTAGCGCCACTATGATAACAGCAGTATGAAAGTCTGTAATTCAATAACTTATCAACAAATGGGCTCACCAATAGCGTCCCTTCGCTCATATTAAAAATAACCCAGTGAGCTAGCATCCAATATTGGTTGGTATTAGCGGACAATTTTGACGGTGAATACCTACTCACCGAACGGGGGATTGTTGTCAGTTACGAATCCATCCGCCTTTGGTGTATCAAGTTTGGGCCTAAATATCCCAGGCGGCTGAAACGAAAGCACCAGGGCTATGGCGAATCTCCTACATTGATGAAGTCTTCGTAAGAAGCAACGGCAAACGGTATTATTTGTGGCGAGCAGCCGATCAAGATAGCGAGGTGGTTGATATACTTCTTCAGTCACGCAGGGGCAATGCGGGTGGGATGGTATTATCAACCGGGTTTGATGAGTGCCTATCCCCTGTATAATGGGGTAGAGCCCAAAATATTAATCTCGGTATTTGAAAAAATATAGAATTATTTGTAATAAAAACAATAAGTTAGATGGTGCCAGGAGAGGACTTGAACTATTAGATGTTCTAGATAAAACCCTTAAATATCAAATGGATGTATTTTTTTTCGGATTTGCGTTCCACGTTCGTTCCATGGAGCAAAATGACCAAAAATCCGGCTCAAAGATTGAACGCCGGTTCCATCAGATTTTGCTCGCTCCTGCCCAGCCCAACGGCGCTTGCTTGAACCCTCCATTTGCCAACGCTGGCGAGCACTTCATCTTTGATTTTCAAAGCCTGCCCGCGGTCCAGCTGAAAGAATTCGATGACGTCCATGGCCAACTCGTAGTCCAAGCGATTATCGCTGTCGGTGATATTGAGATGCAATCCATGGGCAGGTGTCACCGGATTGATGTCGTAGGCCGGCGATAACAACCAGCCTCCCTGATGGTAGATGAAGCCGTGGTTGCGGAGGTGGTCATCGGTGTTGGAAATGGCGATGTAGAACACGATGCGGCGCCACAATTGCGCGAGATCTTCTTTGGTGTCGGCTCCGTGCTCGGTCAGGAATTGGGCGAGCTCCAGGTAACTGGCTTCATAGTCGCCGTCGTAATAGCCGAGTTGCGTCATCGCCGAGGTGAAGTGAAGGCGACTCTCCGCCGTGCGATCAAAGCGTTTGGTCAGGAAGGTGTGGTGGTGACTGCCGAACTGCTCGATCCGGCTCTCCGGCATGACGACCCCTGCATCCAGCGCCAACTGGTATGCAACGTATTCCCAGGCGGCAATATCGTAATCATCCTGACGGCTTGGAAACTTGGCGATCCACAGGTGACCCTCCTCGTCGGCCACACTGGCTTTCGGTCTGGCGCCACCCAGGGAGGAACCCGGTGCCATCAGCATGGCCAACCACTTCACATAGTCGGGGTCATCGCTATCGGCATTATCTTCAACCTGTCCGACCGCATACTCAAGCTCCCGCAATGATGAGATAGGCGGGGCCGCGAGACGTTCATCGTCGTCGAGAAAAGGGCCACCCATTTCGCGTTTGAAGCGTAGCGCGCCGGCACGGTGCAGGTCATGCACGCCCAGAAGGTAATCGATTTCGGACAGCACGCGTGGACGACGTTGCTCCTGCCGGGCATGGATTGCCTCGCGCCGCTTCATCAGCAAGCGACCCCAGCGGTCGGGACAGGAATCCAGAAACACGCGGAAATTTTTGTCGTCTTCACCGTGCTGTTCGCCGGAATAGAGATTGAGCTCAGGGTCGATTTGCTGCGCGTAAGGAGACTGCAGCCAGTCAGTGTCATAACTGAAGCTGAAATGCTCTTTTTGACGCGCGGGGGAGGACCTAAGTGTGCCAACCAAGGTCGGCTCTTGGAACTCCTCCCAGTCTGCAAAGACGAAGACTTCGGTGCTCATGGCTATTTGCCCCTGCTCAAGGCTTTTTATGACGGCTCAAGGCTGTGTTCCGGATTTCTTGCTCATCAGCTTGATGTCCTGGAGCTTACGCCCCAGCTCATCGTCTGCAGCGACTCTGGCGAAATCTTCCGCCAACCCGAGCACGCTTAGCACGGCCAGGTAATGGCCGATGGACACACTGGGGTCGCCCTTTTCGATCTTGCGAATAGTGAGGCGGCTGAGTCCGGTGCGCTCGGAAATCAATACCTGGGTGTAACCCCGGCGTTTACACGCCAGTTTGATGTTCTCGCCAAACTGTTCCAAAAGGCGTCGATTCTTGGGAAAGACGACCGCGGATCGACCTTTCGCTGATTTATCGCTGGTCACAATGAATACCATAATCTCTAAAAGTGGTAATTATAGTGTTCATGTCAAGCTTTTCAAGTGGAGTGAACACAATACTTACCATAGAGCATGATAATGGTAACTATAGGTGTCAAAACGGTAGATCCCTTGGTGGGTCGACGTTGAGTGTGTAAATCAGCCAGGGGGGGCTGATCTTTAGACGGCTTATGCTGCAGAGGCGCAGCTATCATTGTGCGTATATGCTGGACGTGCCTCCTTGACGCCCTGGCCGAAATCGGAGACGAACACGTGCCGCTGCCGTTGATCACCCTGCTCAACCCAGCGCCCGTAATGGCGCATGATCATCTCGGTGGTCTTGTGTCCCATCTGTTGCGCGACGAACAAGGGATTTTCACCGCCCGAAAGTAACTGACTCGCGTAGGTGTGGCGGGTTTGGTACGGATTGCGATAACGGACCTTGGCCGTTTTCAGTACATGCTTCCAGGGTCGTTCCAAATGTTCATAATCAATGAACGGACCTTTGTCGTCCGGTCGGACAAAAATGTAATCGCTGCCGACAAAGCTGAATTGTTTCTGGTGCTTCAGCGCCTCATAAGCGGAAGGGAGCAGAAGAACCTTCCGGTTGCTGGCTCGTGTTTTGGTTTCCTTTAATTTGCGCTCGACCACCGCCCGTTGAATATGCACTTCACGTTGGTCCCAGTCGACATCACCCCATTGCAGGCCAAACAACTCTGACGTTCTCAGACCGGTGAAGAACGCAAACTTGAGCAGATTCCGAATGCGCGGATCGTAGATGAGGGCGCTTTGCAGCACCTTGTCGATTTCTCGGGTCGTAAAGGGATCGACTTCGTAATCGGTCTTGGCCTGGTTGCGATCTACCAGTTTGCTGACCTTGATCTTGTCCAGCGGATTGCGATCTATGATGTCATCGTTCAACGCCCGATCCAGAACCGCACGAAGCGGGGTCAAATCATTGCGGATGCTTTTCAGGGTCCCGCTGCGCTCCCGAATCCAGGCGCGAATGTGTTGCGGCGTTAGATCGCGCGCACGGATATCGCCGAATTTCGGAAACAGGTGGGCATTGCAGCTCTTCCGGTAACACCGGTAGGTACTGTGTGGATGCGTGCGCTCGATGTCCTGAAGCCACTCTTCAATCAGCTCTCGGATCGTGATTTGGGAGTTCGCGTGCCCGAACAGTCGAGCGCGTTTGGACTCAGGAAAGAATGCTTCGTATTGAAAGGTCTGCCGCTCGATGGCGCCTTCCACTTCGGCCTTCAGGTTGATGGCGTAGCGCTGATCGCCTTTCTTGGATGGATCCAGCGAGGACAGGGTTTCCTTGCATTGCACACCGCGATACTGAAATTGTATCTCGATAGTCTGCGTGCCACTGGCGTAGGTGCGTACCCTTACGCCTTGCGCGAGCTTAACAGACCGTTCTCTACCCATTTCTCAACTGCCTCGACATTGATCCACAACGTGTGATTCCTCACCTGGCAATGAACGCCATCCAACCAAAGCCCTTTTTTGCGGCGGGCATGAACCGCGTTGGCGGTGTCACCGCTCAATTCGCAATACTTGGGTAGCTTTACCCATTTCATGATTCGGGTCCCTATGGTCGTTTACGACCCGGGGCCATCTTCCCGTTGTGCTAATGGTGAAGCTTTGGCCAGCCTGGTCTGGATGATCAAAACATTAGCACTGAGCTAATTATAACTTCAAGGGCGAAGGCTGGCTATCTTTTTATCAGGGAGCTAAATGGTTGCTGGCCGCACAGGTAACCAGTCTGAAACTGGGGGGACTTATCGCATCGGTATGCCAGGTTTACACGCCTGGGCAGACGACTGCTTGCGTGCCTCGATCCATTGCTCGACTTCAGCCAGATCCCAGGCAACATTGCGACTCGTCAGAACGATACGGCGCGGAAAGTCGCCGCGTTTTTCCATGTCGTAGATGGTTCGATCCGCAAGCGGAATCATCGCCAGTAACGTCTTGCGGTTGATCAGGGTAGTTGCTTGCCGGGTATCGTTGGTCATGGGCGCTCTCTTAAGGATGAATCGAATTCACACCACTTCGCCCTTGAACACGATGACGCCGCAAATCGTCGCTTCTTCATCCACCTCGATGATCCGGTTCGGCCAGTCAGGATTGAGCGCCTTCAGGTACTGCTTGCCTTCTTCGATGATGAGCTGCTTGAAGGTCGCTTCGTTGGATTGTTCCAGGCGAACGACCACAAATTTACCGTGATCCGGTATGACACTGGGGTCGACAAAAATCAGGTCACCTTCGTGGAATTTGGGTTCCATGCTGCTCCCGCGAACCCTGAGCACAAAGGATTCCGGGCTGCATCTCACCGGGCAGGGTAAAAGCTCCGCGCCATAGGCGGGCACGAAGCTTTCAGAGATCTCGTACCAATTCCCGGCCTGCACCCAGGAGATCAGCGGGTGGAGGCTCCGTAAATCTGGACCGGCGTGGGCATTGTGTTCCTCAGCCTGCCCCGACTTCTCTGTATGTGGTGTATCCATCCATCCCTGGGGCTTTTTCATTGCCTTTTCCAGCTTTTCAGCCAGTTCGTCTCCAATCGAACGGGGTGTGCCTTTCTTGGTGGGAAGTTGATTCCGCACCTGGCTCAAGTAGGAGCTATTGGTCCCGGCTGCGCGCGCCAGCTTGGCCGCTGACCCAGCTTCGCTAATCAGAATCTCAAGGTTGCGGAGCCGGACCTGGTTAAGTTTTAGCGTCATGCGAAATACATTAGCATAAAATTTAGCAGAAGGATAAACAAAAAGCGGACTTCGCTCGTTGATGGTCTGTTTGCACGGTGCTAATGTTTCTAAGCATGGAGCTAAAGGAATTTCTAAAAATTGCAAGCAAACGGGAACGAGCCGATGTCGCTGCGGCGTGCAACGATTCGGTCTCTTACCTGTATCAGATCGCCGGCCAACATCGTTACGCCAGTCCGCTGATGGCAACCCAGATCGAGCGCTATACCCGCATCGTGGCAGGGCTGTCCGACGGCAGATTGGAGACCGTGCCCCGGGCCACGATGGTTCGTCACCCGGAAATCTTCTACGACGTATCGCCAGCGGATGATGCGCAAGGTGCAGGTGGCGACGATGTCTGCGCTTGAGCAAACACCCACCACCGACAAGGTGGCGCGAGTGGAGGTGAGTCGCATTCATCACTACGCCCGTAATCCGCGTCGCCAGCCAAACCCTGAGTACGCGCGGATCAAAGCATCCATTCAGGCAGAAGGATTGGATCAGCCGCTGGTGTTGTCGCAGAAGCCCGGAGAACCGGAGTACGTCCTCCACAGTGGCGGCAACACGCGACTGAAAATCCTCAAAGAGCTGTGGGAGGAAACCGGGGAGGAGCGGTTCCGTTGGGTGGACTGTGTCGTCAGAACCTGGTCGCAGGAATCCAATGTGTTGTTTGCACACCTTCGCGAAAACGAATTGCGCGGAGGCCTGCCTTTTATCGACAAAGCCCTGGCCGTATTCGAAGCGAAGGCGTTGTTGGAGCAGGAGCTGGCCGTCGACAGCTTGTCCCAGCGACAGTTGGAAGAGCTATTCAAAGAACGTGGTTTCGGTCTCAGCCACAGCATGATTTCCAAAATGGGCTATGCCGTTGAAGTCCTGTGGCCATTGATGCCGAAAGCGTTGGCCGCTGGATTGGGCCGACCCCAGGTGGAAAGAATTCGTGCCCTGCAGCGCGCGGCCCAGACAATCTGGAAGCGACGCGGATTGGGTGACGACGCCGACTTCGAAAGTGTCTTTGCCGAGTTGTGTCGTCGCCACGATGGTGCCGAGTGGGATATCCAGCCGCTGCACGATGCACTGGTCAACGAAATTGCAGTGGAATCCGAACAAAACCGGCAAGTGATTCATCTGGAGATGGATGCCTGCCTGGCCGGTCGGCCCTTCGACTTTCCTGATAACACCCTCGACGACCAGGACGATGGGCGAATGGAGGAAGTCGAGTCTGAGGCTTCCGCTGATAATGAGCAAAAAGCCGGCGAGGACATGCCAGCACAGGCTCCCGCTGCTGCGGACTCAACGGCTACACCTAACCGTACCGGTAAGTTAAAGGATATTGGTGCCCTGCGGGATCAGCTATGCCTTCAGGCTGCGGCATTGGCCGCTGCCCACGGGTTGAGTGCAGCACTCAAACCGCTTCCCGATCAGGGGTTGGGATTTTTGCTGATCGATGTACCACCACAGGAATTGCGTGATGTGCTTGATCCCGATGCCTTGGGCCTGGTGTCTGCACTCTGGTGGCAGCTGGCCGCCAGTTCGGAGTTGACCTCGGCACCGGTCGATTGTGTGCTGGCGCATCTCGATCAGGATTCGACGCTCTACCAGGCGTTGGCATCCCATGACGCCGAGCTTCTCTTTGGTAGCGTCTGGACACCGGATCCGGGCCACCTCAGTAGCCAGTTATGGCAGCAGCTCAATCCGCCGGACTGGCAGAGTCTGCTGCAAATGATGGAAGCCTACCGTTCCCTCAAACGACTCGCCTTCGATACCGGCATCGAGCTATGGGAAAACGCAGAGACTGAATGCGATGTCGTCGAATAAGGAAGCCGACCTCACGACAGCCGTGCTGCTCTACGCCATGCGCTGCCTGGCAGAAGGCGATCAGCAGGCATTGCGTGCCATGAACTTTGGTCCCAAAGAGTTGGACGCCCTCAAGGAAATGAACCTCGCCGATCTGTATCGGGCCGATACGCTCCGAGTGCATTGTCTGAAGATTGCGCTTGATCGAACGGTTTTCTGGCCGATGCTCGATAATTTGCGTCATCAGCGGGAATCCGATGATCTGCAGCGTGAACTGTTGGTCGCCGATGCTCCCCTGGAGATGATGCAACAGTTGTTCGGTTGGAGCTCGCGGGAATACACGCGTTGGCGCCGACTGCTGACGTTGGCACCGTCTGTGGGTAGACCACCTGAGCTGAATGAAACTGATACGCATGCACTCTGGTATGCGTGGCAGGAGCGGATCGAGGCACGAGAACAAAACGCCTTATCTGCTACTGACTATCTCGACCTACAGCAACAGACCGGCATCGGATTACGTTCGATCTGGGCGTTGGTGCAGCGTTGGGAAACCTACGGCGAAGGCCTCAGTGCCACACCGCCCGACCGGGTTGCCGAGCATGGCGCATGAAGAAGATGCGCTACGACCCGAGACGCTGGCGCTAGACGCACTGATCAAAGCGACCGTCGCCAAGGTCCGTGACCAGAGCGATCCATCGCTACCGGATGCCATGTTGTTCATGGGCAACTGGCACCAGGCTGTGCCCGCCCTGGTCATTCAGGACCCGGTGCTGGAACCTGTCGATAAACTGGTGTGGATGGTTATCATGCTCCACGCCAGAGAGACCGGCGGGCGAACGGCGTTTCCCGATTACGACACCATCGCTGCGAAAACCAATGTGGCATCCACCTCCACGATTTCCCGGGCCATTGCGATTCTGCGGCTGACGCGTTGGTTGACCTTGTGCGCGAGAGTCCGGCAGAAAAGCGGCCGCTTTACTGGCAACGTCTACAGCCTTCACGATGAACCCTTGCCGCTGGCCGATGCGCTTTTCCTGGACGAGGGTTACATGGCGTTCGTCACCCAGGCTCAGGACCACCACCATGCTCGCGTGCAGCGCGTGGCGCAGGCCGTACTCGCAAGTTTGGACAAAGACATTCAGGCGGGCGATCTGGGCCGACAGGAATCGATCATCGAGCGCCGCTTACAGGCGGCGCAACATCTGTCAGGGGCCAGCAGAAATCAGAACAGTAGAAATCAAAACAAGGGCGGTCGCTATTTTACGTTTCACGCCGCCAGCCTCGACCAACTGAAAAAGCCGGCAGAAAGCAGGTTGGCTGAACCATCGAGCCAGCACCAAAAATCAAAGGTGGAAGCAGAAGGACACTACAGTAGTGGTTGTAGTAGTGATTATAAAAAAACAACTACAACAACCCCTACAACAAATACCTACGTTGATAAGAAAGCATTTTCAGAATCGAGTTCACCAGGATCGCTGCCAACGGATCAAGCACTGATTTACCCGCCGCGGTTGTCTGACAACCAGAAGCTCTTGGCTGATCGCTATCTGGCGATGATCAACCCTGAAGATCGGCAATTGGTGTTGGATGAGTTGCAGGGGCGCCTGTCCTCTGAGCAGAAGGGCATGAAGCCCGTCTATGACGAGCTGCGGTTCCTGCACTCACTGTGCAAAGCTGCCCAGAAGGGCGAGTTCGTTCCCAACCTGGGGATCAAGGTCGTCGAAGCACGCCAGGAGCGGGCCTCCCATGTCCGGCCGCCGGAAGATGAAGCGCAGAAAGCCAAAACCGCCGAAGAGCGGGAACGCTCACAGGCCTATGGTCGCGAACAGCTGGCCAAGTTGCGGGCCTCGTTGAACCTGGACAAGTAATCCCATCCCCTCGATTGCCATCGTGGCATTCCAGAAACCGCTGCGCTGTTTCCAGTGGAACCACTCGACCGCACTCCCCAGAAAGCGACAGCCAAAACGAAAACAGTGCCCGGCTGGATATTCCGTGGTTCGGTTGGACCGTTTGTGGATTCATAGACTCTGGCAAACAACCTTCAGGGGAGCGATATCCATGCAACCAGCTGCTGAACCCTCTCTTCAATCAGCCGACTCGAATCACCGTGAGAGTGGGCCTGGCGCCCTGCAGGGCGAGGTCTGGTTGACGATTCAAACGTATCAGGCACAGAGCCTCATCCGGGGTCGGCGAGCCGGAGAGGGTAAACCTGCGATCATCGGCCTGATCGGCTTTGCCGATCGTCTGAAGTCGCTTTGGCAGGCCATACGCTTTGACGATCCCTACGCGGACTGGTGGCTGCTCAAAGTGGAAGAGGGTATCGCCGATGTCCGTACTCAGCTACGCGAACTACAGCAAAGGTTGGATGCATTGATGGCGCCGACCAACAGCGCACTGCAATTTTCGGTAGCGCAATCCAGTCGTCCGCAGCGTGTTTCACTGCAGTTCGCCAACCCCTACGCCTTTCGTGCTGCCCAGTTGCTGGGCGAATACGACCAGCTGATGTGCGCCGACTTGACGTTGCATCACCTGGGTCTCGACATCGGCAAGGATCTCACCGAACAGCTATCGGGTAGCGGGCGCTGGGTGCGTCGGGTATTTGCGCTGCCCCAGGGGTATCACAGCCTGGATATTCGTCGCGCTGACATCCGACAAGGATCGCCGGCAGCGCTCAAAGCCATCGAACGGATGGGCGAGATTCCTCCGGATATTCTGACCGGTGACAGGCTACCCTCCTTGCGTCCCGTGGCATTTCAACCGACTGAGGAAAGCGTCCCTGTATTCACAGGTGATGCGTAACCGCCATGGCTGCCAATGCGCTGCAGCAAATCTGCATTTTGCTGGATACGCGTATTCCGCTGGAAGCGATGGTGCTCCAGCGTCTGTACCGGTTACCCAAAGACCGGCAAAGCGAGTGGTTGCGGCAGCTGGTGTTGACTGCGTTTCGCAGCGAATGTCAGGTCCTCAAATCCGAACCACCATTGTCGGCGGGTGCCTCGCTCAGGCGTCCCCCGGATCTGAACAGCCCCCGGCCAGGCAAACGTGCGTCTGACCAGACCAGTCAACAGGCCAGTAAGACCGTTGCCAGCCCGTCCAACGACTCACTCACGCACCGCATGGATCGCAGCTGTTCCACATCGGTCGCCGATCCCGCCAAGCCCTTCACGCACCTGAGGCGAGTGATCGGTGAGTAAAAACACAAACCTGGAATAAAACGACATGACCGAATTGACTGACGAAAAATTTGCCGATACCGATGGGCCTTCCCCGTCGGCCCAAGCCATGGATGTGGGGCAGGCGGGCCTGGATGATGGCTACGCCTATACCAAAGTGGCTTTACCGGACGGACGCCTCGTTGCGGTCCCGTCACGGGCGCGCATGGGGTCGGCTGGCGTCACCTGGATTCGTGACGACGAACAAAAGATTTTCGAGTACGAAACGGGCGGCACCGTCTATTCCGTCGGCGCCGTGGATGGCGAACCCACACAGTTCGATGAATACCCGGGTTCGGCACTGAACCGCGTGATCGTTCAGCATGCATTGCAGCAAGCAGGCTTTTCGGGTCGATCCGTCCATGTGGTGACGGGACTACCGGTCTCTGCGTTTTACCGCAACGATGGTGAGCAGCGTCGACAGGTGATCCAGGCGAAAACGAATAGCCTGAAACTGACGGTCGAACCCGTTGTGTCTCACAAAGCAGCGCATCGAATGCGCAAGGTGAGTATTGCGTTTCATGAGGTCATTCCGGAAGCTCTGGCTGCCTGGTACGACTTCGTCATCGTCATGACTGAAGATGGCGTGACGCTGGATGCTGATCGCGTCAACGCGCCCATTGCGATAGTCGATATCGGCGGGCGCACGACCGATTATGTCGTCGTTCAGGATCAGGGCATCGTTCACGGATCCTCGGGCTCGCTCAATTGTGGCATGTTGAATGTCAAACAAAGCGTGGCCAATGGCATACAGCAACGGTTCGAACTCGGCGAGCTGGGTGAGCAGAGCATCAGTCGCGCGGTCGAGACAAATCGATTGCGGCTGCATGGCAAAGACCACGATGTCTCAACGATGGTGGCGGACGCCAAGCGCGCGTTGGTCGAGCGGCTCTATACCGAAACCCGCCGTAAGCTCGGTCTCGGTGCAGAGCTCGATCGGGTGCTGTTTGTGGGTGGCGGTAGTGCCGCCCTGGCCAGCGATATCGCCAACTGGTTTCCCAACCAAACCATTGCCGACCATGCGGCCTTTGCCAATGCGCGGGGCATGCTCAAGTACCTGCAATTCGTTTGCGACAGCCCGGCAAAGGCGGGT